>CANCOG010000402.1 GCA_947379685.1 Flavipsychrobacter stenotrophus
GTAGGTTTTGCTGACCTGCTTTTTTAGAACGTGTAGTAAAGATGCGGGCATTAGGTGAACACACAAATATAATAGGGGCTAGTGCGAAATCAAAATTGTCAGATTTGAAGCCCGAAAGGACTTCACCATTAATAGCCGGGGGCGTAGCCCCCGGGCCTCAAAGAAGACACCCAATCCTGAAAGGGTTGAACTTAGGCAAGACGCAACGTCAGCGCGGTTTGTTCTCACCGCGGAAAACCAGCTACCTGATCAACGTTATCGTACCTTTATAAATCTTATTCGCCCCATCTGTATGGCTGGTTATAATTAGATAGTTATAGACGCCTATGTCCTGCGGTTGCCCGTTGAGTGTGCCATCCCAACCCTTGTTAATATCGTTTGTCTGGTAAACCAAAACACCCCAGCGGTTATAAATACTCATATCTACCAGCTTACCGAATCTGGGATTGGTGATCCGGAATAGATCATTATAGCCATCTCCGTTAGGCGTGAAACCAGAAGGGATAAAGTCGATATCATTATACTTAACTGCAATGGTCACCTTGGCCGAATCTACGCAGCCTGACTTATTGTAACCAAACACAGTATAGGTGGTTGTTACAGATGGGGTAGCTACCGGGTTGTTGATGTTGGGGTTACTTAAAGAACCATCGTTTGGTTCCCAAAGATAGATTTGCGCCCCGGTGGCGTTTAATTGCACAGATGTACCATAAAAGATAGTGTCACTGGTGGTGATTCCGGTTAGTACCACAGGCTGTATTGGATTAGGCGATAGAGTAATGATCTGCATCGCAGAATCATCATTGCATATAGGGTTGTAGCCTACAAGCTTCACGGTGAAATCGCGCGATACATACGCTGGTTGGTAGTAGTGCACAGGGTTGGTATTCGTATCAGTTACAGTCGATCCGTCACCGAAATACCAGGTGTAACCGAAACAATTCAGCGACGTATTTGTAAAGAGTACAGTATCATAGGTGCAGCCATACTTAATGTCGTAACTGAATCCCATAAATGCAGGATCAGCAACAATAACCTGGATATCCGACCAGGGGCTCTCACAGCCATTCAAAGTTTGTGATACATAGAAATCTGTTGTTCCAGACGTGCCGGTAGATGGAACCGGTGCAGTTGTGCTTCCTGCTCCTCCGGTAGCTGAGCTATACCACAGCAGGTTGGTCCCTGATGCAGTTAGTGCGGGTGCGATTGCATAAAGGCAATACCGGAGTGGAGTAGAGCTGACAGGCGCTGATGGGGTAGGATTCACTATTACATTGACGGTTGCTGTATTGGAGCATCCATTCGCATCGGTACCATGAACGATATACAAAGTAGTTGCCGGAGGCGTTGCCGTAACCGAAGCCCCTGTGCTGTTGCTTAAGGTTGTTGCCGGGCTCCAGGTATAACTCACCGCGCCCGATGCAGTGAGCACTGTATTATAACCGGCGCAGATGGATGCCCCCGGCGCTGAAATGTTTGGTAGCGGGTAAACAGTTACAGTAAGATTTAACGTGTTCTGGCAACCGCCTGAGGCTGTTCCTGTAATGGTGTAAGTCGTGGTTACTGCAGGGTGGGCCGCAACTGAAGACCCAGTAGTTGCCGATAGCCCAGTTCCTGGTAACCAGGTGTACGTAGTTGCGCCACTTGCTGTAATGGTTGTACTAACTCCACTGCAAAATGCAGGAGACAACGGGGTGGCGCTTATTCCGGGAATTGGATTGACCGTTATTGTCTTTGTGGCAAGTGAAGTACCGCATCCTGCGGAAATATAGTAGCTGATTATTGCAGTGCCCGCTGTTACGCCGGTAACTATTCCTCCTGTAGTTACGGTGGCAACAGCCATATTATTACTTGACCACGCGCCACCAGCCGCTGAATTAACCAGTGTGATCGTAGACGAAACGCAAACATTAGAAGGTCCAGAAATAGTAACGGTTCCTGGCGTGGAGGCGATAGTGACAATAATTTTAATGGTGTCGTAATCAAACCCGTCACCTACTCTTATGCTAAAAGAGTCCATCCCTGAGTATCCTGTTGTGGGTGTATAGCCTAGCCCTGAGGGTGTAACCGTATCTCCATTTGAAGCGGCAGATGTCGTGAATCCCGACAGTGATCCATGTACTGCTCCCGATATCACCGTCCAGGTTTCAGTTTGGCAAAAATCGGAGTCAATAACAGACAGCAGCGAATTCAGGGAGGTGGTACCGGACCCTGTGCAAATAAATAGGTTCCGGCTCGGCGCGTTAGTGAAAACAGGCGGATGATTAGACCAGATGATCCTTATTTTGCTCGACATAAGGTCAGTTATCATCAACTGCCCAAACCGGTTGTAACACACGTCCTGAGGGTAGTCGATCCCAGCAGCTGTTGGTGCTCCTCCATCGCCGTAAGACGATGCAGAACCGTTGCCTGCTATTGTGTTAATAATACCTGCGGAATTCACTTTCCTTACCCGGTAGTTTATGGCATCACAGAAAATAAGGTTACCGGCTGCATCCTTGGTTATCCCTGCTGGATAATATATGCTGGCACTTGTTGCCGGTCCTCCATCGCCACTAAACGACCCTGTCCCGTTGCCGGCCACCGTGTTGATAATACCTGAGGTATTAACCATCCTGATCCGGTGGTTCCCATTATCAGAAATATACAGATTGTTGTACGGGTCCATATAGATACAGTTAGGCACCAAACTGGCACTCGTAGCCGGTCCGCCATCTCCTGAAAACCCACCGGACCCTGTTCCTGCATAGGTATTGATAATGCCGCTCGAAGTATTAATGACCCTTACCCGGTTACCGTGTGTCTCGCTTATATAAAGATTGTTAGATGCATCTAATCCAAGGCCATAGGGGCCGTTTAAAGTAGCCGAGGTCGCAGGTCCGCCATCACCCGTTGAACTTGCAGTGCCTGTTCCCGCAACTGTATTAATGATGCCGCCGGTAATGGACCGCACTCTGTTGTTGTCATAGTCAACGAAGTAGATTTTTCCGCCTGTAGTAACTATGATGGCCAAAGGAGTACCTATGTTAGCAGCCGTTGCTGGCCCACCGTCTCCACTAAAACCGGCAGTACCCGTGCCTGCAATCGTAGTAATAATACCCGACGTTGATATTCTTCGGACCGCATAATTGCTTTGGTCAGAAAAATAGATATTTCCCGCAGCATCGGTGCATAATTGAGCCGTTCGGCTGACAGTAGCTGAGCAATAAAGGCCACCGTCGCCAGTATAGCCTGAACTTCCGGTCCCGACTAGTGTTTGAATTGTTTGAGCAATGCTGCTACTGCCAATGAAAAAACTGAACACTAGCAGTGCAAAATAATAGAGGCTTTTTGCAGGATAATTATTAGTCATAAAAGAGTTGTTGTAAATCACGCACCAAACATCAATTAGCTAAAATATAAGTTATTCGCTACTAGGTTAATGTCCAATAATGGTTCACGCAAATTTATGAAAATTTGATTACAAATAGGGTTTTATTGGTGCGCACATGAGGGTGTAATTGAGCACTATATTCTATCTTTTAACTAAGTACAGAATCAATATTTGTGAATTACTAACTGTCGTCGGAGAATCTCCGCCCATCGCCTGAATCACTGGAACAGATTTCGCAGAATTGCATTCCAGTTCGTCTATGTTCGGAACAATACCCCAAAAAGTGCCGCCCTCATTTTTTCTATAACCAGTTTAGCTACAAAGTGTAAATTTGTCCAGAGCAACTTTTGAACATTTATACCACGGTGCTATGCAATACAGATTGACCCTTGCCCTTTTATTTGTTTCCTTGTTACTATCGAAAATATCATTAGGCGCGCCTAATGTGCGCTTTGGCCCGGTTCCGGGGTGGATTGTAACCGTAAAAGGTAACGAACAGCAGCCCAACCCAAGGGAGGTAAATGATGGCTACTTCCTCAATTTGTATGAGGAGGAGTTTAATGTAGAAAAAGATGAGCTGTACCACCACTCAACGAAAACCATCGTTTCCGACGCAGGCGTGCAGGCAGTATCTAGCATCTCCATTAATTTTAATCCGTCTTACGAGCAGCTCACCGTTCATAAGATCACAGTTTGGCGAGATGGTGTCGCTCTCGATAAATTGCAGAAGGATGGGTTTAAAGTGATAGCGAATGAAGAAGAGCTTTCAAGGTTTATCTACAATGGTAATTTCAAAGCCTACCTCATCCTTAAAGACATCCGCAAGGGCGATAAAATCGAATATTCATATACCATCAGTGGAAGCAATCCAATCTTTGGGCACAAATTTTACAACTATTTTCCGTTTCAGGGTTCCGACCCGATAGCGCAGTTGCACTATTGCATAATCGCTCCTGCGGCCCGTCAATTGAACTTTAAATATTTAAGTGATGCACCCAAACCTGTAACCACAAATAGTGGCAATAATGTGGTCTACGACTGGAATTTGGTTAACCTGAAGGGCTACGACTATGTCGAGAATACGCCCGGATGGTTTAATCCGGTACCACATGTACAGGTATCTGAATACAAGAGTTGGAACGAAGTGCTGGAATGGGCATATAAAATAAATACCCCCCAGGACAAACTGGGTGGAACGCTGGGTAAACGCGTGGCACAGCTGAAAACAAAATACGGATCCGATGAAGCTGCTTTCTTCCGTGCTGCAGTCACAATGGTGCAAAATGAAGTTCGTTACATGGGGGTTGAACTCGGTGCTTATTCCCACAAAGCCAACAACCCGGAAGTGGTTTTTGAACAACGGTATGGCGACTGTAAGGACAAATCGTTGCTATTGGTATCCATACTCCGGAGCACAGGGATGCGGGCCGAAATGGCCCTGGTAAATTCGGGGAGTAAGGGGCATATAGAAGCCGACCTGCCCTCGCCCTTTTCTTTCAATCATGCTATTGTGCTGGCCCACGTCAATGGTAAGGAAGTCTGGATCGACCCTACCATCTCATATCAGGGCGGGAAGGGTGCCAATTTTTATTTCCCCGACTATGGCAGGGCACTCGT
>CANCOG010000403.1 GCA_947379685.1 Flavipsychrobacter stenotrophus
TTCTTAACGGAATGGCTAATTGCATTGAATGCCTTGATGGCACTGTCGCCCGCCTCAAAAACCGACAGTGGCATAGCAGTGTCAGCGAATTGAAATGGCGCGAATGCGGGCAAATGCGTGTACCGGAATTCAAGCGGGTCTTGCAACAACCATTTAGGGCTGTATTGCCATACAAACTTCGTGATGATTTTGTGTACGGGCCTGCCACTTACCCTGGACACCAGTTTCCGCCACCAGGTGGTATCATGCTCAATATAACCAGCTCCCCATGTCGCATCAGTCATCAGCCAACGACCATCAATGAGCAATGCCGACCACATATGCCGCGGAATGTATAGCTTATCGCCTTTATCAAATATCAGGTCCTTTGTATAGCCGACTATATTTATTGTGCGGATACCCGCTTCCGTACACATCGCCGCAAAAAGTCTGGAGTAACCCTCACACACTGCCTTGCCTTCCCTGATTATGGAGTTGGGGTCTTTATTATTCGCAACACCCGGCTCCAGGCCATAAACATCGTAAGCCACATTGGCGGTAATCCAATGGTAGACAGCTTCAGCCTTGCTCCTATCAGAAACCAGACTGTCGCACAAATGATGCGTAATAACCTTATAGTCCTTGCTTGCCCTTTCTTTTCCTTTACGGGTGCTATCAGCCGCTGCATGCAACGTTGCCGACGTACCCAATAAAAGTATCAGAGCCAACAAGACAAGGCGCATATGTAATAATAATGGTAAGGTTTATAAAGATAATCATTTATCCATACCATGGCTTTGCGAAAGTAAGTAATAGGTGAATACACGGCAGTTTTGCAAACAGCGGTTACATCTGGCTAGCCGAATGTAACCGCTGTTTAGATACGGATAAATATTATAAATGTGAAGAACACAACAGTATCAGCCATGCCTATCATCGCCTAATTTGCAGATAGCAGGCAATTGGCAAAATTCACCACCTTTTCTACGCCTTTATCATGTACATCAGGCATATTTACTTCTTCAGGACCTATGGTTGTACGCATAAAAGCTATAGGCGACTTGCTTAATTTGGTCAGGTTCTCTTTTGAGAGTTTACAAATTACTGTCCATTGAGAAACGATAATAGACAATTGTTCAACATTAACAGTTGGGGTTGCATCAGCATCTGCTGTAAATTCAACAGTATTTCCATCCTCAAGCTTAGCAAGGATAATGGTACCTTTTGTGACCATAGCGCGAACATCTTTCAATTTAAAAATGTTTAGCGTCGCCATATACTCATCTCCTTTTTGTTCCAATGTGATATACCAGCGCGGCACACCCGACAATTGCAAAAAAGTAGTTGCCCTGTGGCGCTTGTTTGTGAACGGGTCCGATTCGTCTACTTTGAATTTGCATTTTTGGGCATAGACATTTGCCGTGCACATACACACCAACAAAGCCACAAGAATTGATTTAACCTGATTCATAAGTGTAATTTAATGCGAAAATATAGAAACTCCTTTTAATTGCTTTCTGCTTTCCCGCATCTTACATAAATATATTTCTTGAAAATGTTTTTATATGGCAACTCGGTTGGGGAAATGTAACGGCGGGAACGCAAAAATGAAGGCGAGAGGGCTATTTGCGCTTAGTCCTTTGTCGGTCTGTTACTACTAAACTTAATCTCGCAATTTTTTCAATCACCCGTTGTCCGTAGTTTAAAAATAAAAACCACAGTTTGCCGTAGCGTTTCGCTACGACAGGTACGGATTGCGGTCTCCCGACCGCCGAGACAACACTAAAAATAAAACTATCCTACTCCGCGAATCTCTGCCGCTTCCCCTCGTTTACTCTTCGGCCAAATTCAGCTACCACCAACTTCCCTGACCCCAATCATATTCCCACCTAACACCCGTCATAAAAGACCAAAATAGTTGTAACCAATTTTGCACCTGATTAAAAACGTGTAAACAATGAAAAACGTAAAAAGATTGATCGTCCTTATGGCCATCTTGGTTATGGGTTCTGCAAGTTCCATGGCACAGTCGAAGTATTTTAAAACAGAGGCTGAGGCAATATCCTACCTCAATAAAATGTGTAATAAGTACTGGGTAAAAACCATGCTGAAGGATGAAGCATCTTTCGACATCAAAGTATACACCAACGACTGCGACCTGTATTTTGAGATCAAGGACTACTTTGAGTGCAAGCCGGGCGACGATAAGCCCTGCATACCCAAGGTGCTGAATACCCTCATGAAGATAAATATGGAAGAGGTTACTATTAATGGTAAGTCAGAAGAGATCATCCTTACAGGTGGTAAAAAAGCCATTACTACCCTTTCCTATATAAACACCACCGGTTGGGAGCAAAAAGCAGAAAACAGCAACACACTCACTATTCCTTTGCAATATAAAGATGCGACACTGAAGGATATAAATGATAAAATAAAGGATGCCTTTATTTTCATGGTGGCAAAATGCCGGGACCAAAACACAAAGTAGATGCATATTCAATCAGCTAAATGTTCCAGAATTTAAAAACATTTGTTCGCATATTGTTTATTGGCAATCAACCACTCATGCACAATGAGCGGGTGCGATCACCCATATTAAGCCAATACCTGAATGTAAAAAAAATCTGGAACAACCGGCATTACGAAGACTTCGGCCTCGAGCGCCTGATCAGGTTGTCGCTGGCACTTTCGCAGTTCATTTTTCCGGGGTTATATTTCAAAGCCTTTTTCAATAAGTTCGGACTGGCAGTGCGAAAACTAGCCGTGGAGTTCTATGTAGTATTAAAGTTACTATTGCCGTTATTATTATTCAAACTTAAACTGACCGGTTACTTATGGGCTGCAGTGGTTTCAGGAGTCATGGGGATAGAGACCATTGTGTACCTGGCAGCGCTCATATACCTATCCAATGAATCCGTAAAACCCGTTTCTTACAGGCGTTCGCTGACAGCCCTGTTCATCAATTATATGGAGATTTGTCTGGATTATGCTGTGATCTATTCCTATTGCAACATCAACATCCCGCACTTCTTCAAGGAGAAGCTCACCTCGGGCATGCAGGTCATCTACTTTAGCTTTTCCACTTCTGCGACTGTAGGGTACGGAGACATTGTCCCTCTAAAATCATTTGGCCAGGAACTAGTCATCACCCAAATTATTGTATTCCTCGTTTTTGTCGGCCTATTTATCAACTTCTTTACCGCCAAAATCCAGGACCCAACCTACCGTGATAATGATCTCACATCACGAGACATCAAAGAAGAAGAAGCCAGAAAAATAGAAGAGTAATTGCTCGAGGCTACCAACAGCCCTTCCCTCTGCTGCAGATAAATTCAGAACCCCTCCGCGCACTCAGCAAAACTCAAAAAAACTCCGCGAAACTCTGCGCCTTCCTCTGTGCAACTCTGCGGTTAAATCTAAATCCACACGAAAATCAGCATAAAACGCCTGCACGACACACGCCTTTTTACGGGCTATGAATATAACACCCCAAATCAAACCCCGATCCCCGGTCGTTCCAGTCAAGATCTTTAAACACGGTTGGTGAAGTCAAGGTACCTGCACCCGTAGCCGGTGAGGTAGACGGAAAGTGAAAATCCAGCTTATCGGTGCTTTTGAATTGAGGAGCAACGTTAAAGCATGATTTTAACTGAACAAACGCCTCCATTTGAGTAGGCATGTGAAGGTCACAATGATCAAATAACATACGCGCCTTGGTTCCCGCAGGTGAACCGGAAGTATCTACTACCAGCTCACTATCCAGTGACCCCCACACAATGCAATTACGCATCATCACGTCAATATCGGCATAGATATATTCAGTCTGGCTGATCTGCAACCAATTCACAATGCCCACAGTTGGGTTATTAATATGGCTCAGCACATTGGAGCTGTAATTGGCGAACGTGCAATAAGTAAATGAATCCTTTCCTCCCAATACAACAGCCAGTGCCTCACCGCCGCAATTCGCTACAAGACAATTCGTTGCATTTACATTACCCTGGAAACTAAATATTCCATGACCAATAGAATTCCTAATGACACATTGGTTCATATTCAAAAGGGCACCAGAGTCTACTTCTATTGCAGCCGATTGGGTTCCGAAATTATGGTAGTAGGTACCACCACCACAATTCATCAATAGCGTATTCCGCATATTGCACACACCGCCTGTCACCACATAAATACCACCCCACTCGCCCGGGTAACCAATATAACCAAAATATGCCCTATCCAACCTGTCACCTTGTATGGTAACAGTATCAGACTTTGAAGTTGCAGCATTATTAATATTCAATGTACCAAAAACAAAAAAACGTGCATCCTGGTGCATATAGACCCTGCATTGGGAAGGTATGTTTAAAGTAGCACCCGGCCCTATTACACAGGAGTGAACGACCACATATGGCTTATCCGTAAGCCAGGTAGTGGGCGAACTTGCCCCAAAACTATCACTAACAATGTAGTGCGCGTTCTGCCCGTAAGCTGTAAAAGGCACTGTATAGTCCTTACCGTTAAGCGTAGCGATCAACTCATCAGTAACAATAAACGGAGTGAGTGTATCCGTCGGGTCAATATTAACGGTTGCAAAAACATAGATACTGTCATGTGGTGCTATTTTCAGATTCGTGACATAGTTACCCTTGAAACCATCCACATTCAGGTGGAAGTAAGAACTGGCACCATTCTTCAACCGAACAGAGCTTACACTAATGGGTTCACTTTGCTTATTATATATAAGCAGGCCCGTAGTAAAACTACCCGCAGCAGTAAAAACTGTATCGAACTTCAGCGTATCCGTTGAAAATTTCAGAACCCCGCCGGTGGTAAGCAATTGCTGTTTTCTGCAGGATGAGCCATTTACCAACAGAAGTATAGCCGCGAGTACTGTAAAAAACCAGGTTATCGTTAATCGCATGGATGTAAAAATAATGAAGTACCGCAAGAACGCCGCAAAATGATATTTATTACTTTTTGGCGGGCTGGGCTTGCACGATTTGTTCAC
>CANCOG010000404.1 GCA_947379685.1 Flavipsychrobacter stenotrophus
GTCGTACATATCCCAAATGGAATTGAGCAAGGAGCTAAATTGATTTATAGTATCACTTACATGTTGCTTGCATTGGTTTTGTCTCCAAAACAATGTAAGGTTGCTATTTTTTCCTTTTGCTTTAGCGTGAATAAATTAATTCTCCTCCCTGTTAAAGAAGAATGATATTACGTAGCCTGGCAACGGTAATGATAATCTTGATTACGTTATCAGCCGCAGACCGAGAATTTACTATCAAAAGTCAAGAATGCCATGGAATAGGGTTATTGCCCAACTCCTTCATATCTTCGTTATGAAAATAAAGCAAAACACACATTCCGACTATAATGGTCAGAATTAATGCAACAACTAATATCCCGCCCAAATACTTTTCTGTATTAGAATTGCTTCGGCTTGCTTCTCCAGGCTTTCTATCGGCAACATTCATCATTTGCCATAATAAAAGAATGGCACCAATGACAACAAGACAGAATATTAACATACAATACTACCTTAAATAAATTTATAAAAATATAATTTTTTGAATGCTATATTTTTATTATAAATCTTTGATTGCCAACAATTTAATAAAAAAATTGCTTTTGCCTTCCAAAATTTGTCCCCTGATAGGCAATCTTATTAAAACTGCCATTTTGTCTTGTGAAACTCTAGATGCCGGCATCCCGTTTAGCTGCCTCATACCACCTTTGCCTAGACTCGACAGCCAAGCAAATAATTGAGAAATCCACAACTTTTGCATTTTTTTGAGCTTTAATTAGCTTCTCTTCTGCCCTCTGCGCTGTTAAAAGCAATTCGTTCGTATACATAGTTACATTTTTATAAAGTTAAGATAGCGCTTTGTTTTTATATTTCCAAAAAAAAATTCGTGAGCGACTACAATTATTTCAAATCGTCGGCACTTATAACTGGGGCCGTAAAATGCGTTTTGCAAATCCTCATATGCTACTTGGTGTCACGTATCAATATTATAGCTAGTTTACCTACTTCCCACTATTATCCAACACCATCTTAGTAACATTGCTGCGCCTCCCACCAGGTGTGATGATCACGGATTGAAATTCAACTTCCTTGCCTGCCGGTACGGTAATACGCATTGGCTGGTTGTTCCACATGTCGGTTTCGCGGGGTGCAAAACCATCAATGGTGTAGTAGGCATTGGCTCCTTCAACCGTTGGCGTAAGTTCTATTTTAAAGTTATCGCCCTTAATAGTGGTGTCGCTAGCACCAATTACTTCAGGCACACGGTAATTGTAACCCTTTGATTCCAGAATGGCCAAGTGGTGCGGTATCCGTTGCCTTGAAAAATTGTTATAGTCCTTACCCGAAAGTGGTGTCCACGCAACTTCTGCCAAAGCCAGCATACGTGGCAGCAGCATGAATTCTGCCTTGGCAGGTGTGGCTATATACTCAGTCCACAAGTTTGCCTGTACGCCTATAATGTGTTTTTGCTGGTCTGGTGTAAGCGTGGCAGGGACCGGATCATATGCATATGTTTTAGACAATGGCGCATTACCACCAATCGACAATGGTTCCTGAGGAGATTTGCTTTGCGCATGGTCAAAATATAACCCACCACTACCCGGAGTCATGATCACATCATGCCCCTGTTGTGCAGCCGCAATGCCACCCTCTTCACCCCTCCAGCTCATTACCGATGCATTTGGGGCAAGACCACCTTCCAGTATTTCATCCCAACCAATTATGCTTCTGCCACTTGCGTTCAGGTGCCTTTCAATACGCCTGATAAAATAGCTCTGCAGGCCCTTTTCATCAACCAGACCCGAATCCTTTATCACCTGGTGGCAAAACTCTGAATTCTTCCAGGCATCCTTGGGGCATTCGTCGCCACCAATGTGAATGTACTTTCCGGGGAACATATCTATTACCTCATCAAGTATCTCGCCCAGCATTTTAAAGGTAGTTTCTGATGGGCAGTATACATCGGTATACACGCCCCAGTTCTCACCAACCTTGTAGGGTTTATGTTCGTCACAACTCATTTCAGGGTATGCTGCAATGGCAGCCATGCTATGCCCCGGCATCTCAATTTCAGGCACAATATTGATGAATCGGTCAGCCGCATAAGCCACAATGTCCTTCACTTGCTCCTGGGTATAAAAACCACCATACGGGGTATTATCAAACAGATCGGCATTGTTACCGGAATGCCCGCCTACCTTTGTTTGCGCCCGCATTGCACCAACACTGGTCAGTTTTGGGTATTTCTTAATTTCTACGCGCCATCCCTGGTCATCGGTAAGGTGCCAATGAAAAGTATTCAGCTTGTACATGGCCATTACATCTATGTACTTTTTCACAAAGTCAACCGGGAAAAAGTGACGCGCCACATCGAGGTGCATACCCCTATACCGGAAACGGGGGGCATCAGTAATATGAGCGCACTGCACCGTCGCGAAACCCTTCCTGTCTGAACTAACCATCTGCAACAATGTCTGCAATCCATAGAACAATCCAGGTCCTTTGCCATTGAGCACCACCTGGTTGTCGTTGATACTCAGTTCGTAACCTTCCAATGGCAAGGTCCCTTTAAAATTGGTCTGTAATATAACGGCATTCTTTACCGTTTCGGGCTTACGGCCAATCGTGTTGATATTTACTACGCTGTTGTTGTAGCCATTCTTCTTAAGGTATTCCATCAAGAACTTTACCGCCTTATGGGCAGTAGAATCCACCAAAAAACTCGTCTCTGGCGTAATACTGAACTTACCCTTGTCCTTTTTCACCGAAGAAGGAGCTGGGATAATGCCCAGATTAGGGTCATTGTTTTGCGCAAATGAAGGTGCGTTGCACGCCAGTAAAATCAGGACCAGTAATCGTTTCATTGCAGTTTGTTTTTTATCATGACAATACAGATCATTGCCACGCAGAAGAAATCAGGATGTAAAATAAGCAATTAAGCAAAAAGACGACTAAAATCCCGTTTGATGACGTGAAAACTACAAAAAACAACCCGCAAGAACCATGAAAACTCCCGCCCGAACAGCTGACCGGCTACTTCACTTGCTGCATGTCAACCAGGCGTTTATAGATACCTCCTTTGGCGAGTAAGCCTGCATGGGTGCCGCGCTCCGCGATAGAACCCTTTTCCAGAACGATAATTTCATCGGCATGTTGTACGGTGCTGAGCCTGTGTGCAATAACGATACAGGTGCGGTTCTTCATCAGGGTGTTAATAGCTTCCTGCACTATGCGCTCACTTTCCGTGTCGAGCGATGAAGTCGCCTCATCAAGTATCATGATGGGTGGGTTTTTCAGCACTGCCCTGGCAATGGTTACACGCTGCCGTTCACCGCCACTGAGCCTTACACCGCGGTCGCCGGCCATGGTTTCGTAACCTTCACTCTTCTGGACGATGAATTTATCAGCATGTGCTATCCTTGCCGCTTCTTCTACCTTTTCTTTTGTCGTGCCACCTGTGCCGAGCGTAATATTGTTATAAATAGTATCATTAAAAAGGATCGGATCCTGACTTACCACGCCCATCAGGCGGCGGAGGTCATCGATTTTGCAATCCTTTATATTTACACCGTCAATCAAAATTTCACCGGCAGTAACATCATGAAAACGGGGAATCAAGTCTACCAATGTCGACTTACCTGCACCCGATGCACCAACTAGTGCGATAACCTTACCCTTTTCAACGGTAAAATCAACACAATTGATTATCTTTTTTTCTCCATAAGCAAAGTGCACATTTTTGAATTCAATTGTCCGCTCAAACGATTTAATTGCAACAGCATCCGGCTTTTCCTTAATAGCATTTTCTGTATTTAACAGTTGCTCTATCCTGTCAAGAGCCGCGGTTCCCTTCTGTACATTGTAGAAAGCAGATGACAGATTTTTAAATGGGTTAATGATTTGGGTGAACAGTGCGATATAACCAAGGAAAGCAGCACCGTCAAAACCCTTCCCTGAAAAGACAATAGTGCCGCCATACCACAAGATCAAACTCACTACTACTATGCCCATTGTTTCCGACATAGGCGAGGCCAACTCCCGTCTTGCTGCTATCCGGTTACGGGTATGAAACAGTGTGTTATTCAGCTTCATGAATTTGAGGTGCTGGTGCGTTTCGGCATTAAATGCTTTGAGTACGCGCATACCCACGAGCGTTTCGTCAATTACGCCAAGCATACTACCCAATTGTTCCTGAGCAATGTTCGACGATTTTCGGAGCGACTTGCTGATACGACCAATTATAAGGCCTGCTATGGGCAGGAACGTGAGCAGGACAAGTGTGAGTTTTACGCTAAAAAAGAACATCGCACCGAGGTACACGATTATTGTTATAGGCTCCCTGATAAAAACTTCCAATACGCTCATGATTGACAGCTCAACTTCATTGATGTCATTCGTCATGCGGGAAATGAGATCGCCCTTGCGCTCTTCTGAGAAAAAGCCAATGGGAAGTGACAGGGTTTTGGTAAACAGTTCATCACGCAAGCGGCGAAGCACTGCGTTACGCAGCGGATTAAGTATGTATAAGGCAAGGTAAAGAAACAGATTTTTGCATATAGTGAATACTACCACCGCAATACATATTATGGCAAGGGCTGTTACTTTATCCTGGCTTTGGATGAGGTGTTTAAAATAACCTGATACCTGTTCTACAATGCTCGTAGCATCGGGTTTGACCGCGCCAGCCAGTTTGTCATCCCCACCAACCTGATTGAACAATACACCCAGCACCGGCACGAGCATGCCAATGGAGAACAGGCCAAACAAAATACTAAGCAGGTTACTGGCAAAGTAAAAGGCAATTTTTCCCTTATAGTCTGCAAGGTATTTTAAAAGTCGAGAGATTTTTTTCATGTGTCATGAAGGCAACGGTACCAATGATTCACATATCAGTGATACTGCATGCAATGCGGCCCCAAAGTTATTGGTAAGATGGTTACAATTGAAATGTTAGCAGATTGAATAGTTTATTTATGAATTATTTATCAGTA
>CANCOG010000405.1 GCA_947379685.1 Flavipsychrobacter stenotrophus
GAACTACAAATCCCTTCTTACTCTTTCTTTTGCGAATTTAAGATAGGCGAACATCAACACTCCGTTGCGTTTGAACTCAACCTGTACGCGTTGGTTAGGCCACGTATCGTCAAGGATATCTTGAATGTCATCAACCGAAGTGGTACGCAGGTGATCTACCCTTAGTACAACATCTCCTTTCTTAAGTCCTGCAAGGTCGGCAGGGGAGTGCTCTCTGACTTCTATTATGGCAACACCACGTCCGTTCTTGGCACTTTCAGCCCTGATACCCATTTGTGGGGCATATTCAAAAGAATTGTCTACATAATTGAACATGTAGGAATTATAGAATGGGGCATGAATCCTGCGGTCGCCATGAAGGTCTGGAGCCTGATACTCATAAGTTTCGTGGCGACGGTGTGCAATAACATCTACAAGCACTGCGTCAGCAACAATTTTCTGGTCTGCACGATAATAGGTGATGGTAACAGTTTCACCCCCATCATGGTCGGCAATGGCTTCGTTGAGGTCCTTTGTATTGTCAATGATACGGCCGTTCACCTGAGTGATCACGTCTCCCGGATACAAACCGGCAACATCAGCAGGGCTGTTCCGCATAACTGAAGTCACCTTAGCGCCGTTTTCATTCAGCGGGTCAGTATAAACACCCAGCATAGCCTTGCGCGTATATTCTATATCAACAGCAGGCTTGGCATCATGACGCACTTCCTTTTCCTCGTCCTGTTTTGGGTCTTCTTTTACATTAATTACAATTCGGTGGCTTTCCTTTTTGGCATCACCAATTGTCGATACCAGGTCGCCGTCAACATAAACGCCACCGTTTCGAACTTCAACAACCATTTTTGTATCCTGCCGCTGTAACTCGATCGTTTCCTCGGTCTGTGTGGCAGCAGGCTTCCTGGTCTTTTTATGTTTTACCACTGCATGAGTTGCAGTAGTGTCTTTTTGAACAACTTTCTTACCGGCAACGGGCGGTGCAACAGCCTTTTTTTGTTTGCCTTTTTCCGTATTTTTTTGCTGGGCATTAGCCATGCCAGCCACCAGACCAGCACAAACAGCAACCGATAAGAAGAATGCTTTTTTCATATATTTAGTATAGTTTGCAATTCGCAGCCAAAATACCTGAGGTATCCGGCTACAGCCCGGCCCAAAACAGTCCGGGATTAGTGCATAATTGTTGTTTAGATAGGTCTAATAAACGCTGTTCAGTTTCATGGCCATATATATAGATACGCCAACTATTACGATCAATGCAACAAAAAGTGCAGTGATAACAGTCTTGTATGTTTTGTTGGCTGCCCTGATACTATTGATCTCGTTAACGTAGTTGATGATGTTCTCCATGCGGGAGAACGCTGTTTCGCCCTTGATCACATAGTCGAATGCACCATACTTCATACTGTCAATAGCTACTTCGATCTTATCCTGTCCCGAGAGCATGATCACCTTCGCATCTGGCTTTACTTCCCTGATGGCTTTCAGTACTTCAACCCCATTTTGAGCGTCGGGAAGGTGGGCATTCAGGTGATAGTCCAGCACTATTACTGTCGGATTCAGGTGCAGGTCCAGAATTGCACTTTCTCCATTCTCATAGGTCTTGAACTGATAATCGAATCTTTCAGAAAGAAAATCCTTGAGCATTTCATTCTGAATCGGCTCGTCGTCAACGAGGAAAATGTATGGTTTATTCTGTTCTACTGCCATAAAGATGTTCTTTCAGTAAATAATTAAACAAAAGTAATCACGAAAACACTAGATAGGGTGCTCTTCATAAAATATTTTTACACTACATTTTTCAGTTCTTCAAAGGCTTTATTACATACCCTGTTCAATGAAATTATTTCTTCTTTCAGGCTATCATAATGCGCCGACTGCCCGGCCGACTGCTCTATCATAAAAATATGGCTCACCTCTTCCTTTACACCCATGTAAGATAACTGTGGTTTAAGAGAATGCGCAGCAATTTTTATAGCGCCGTAATCCTTGGCGGCAAGTGCCTGGTCCATGCTCGCCAGCAATTTGGTAGCATTTTCCAAAAACATATTTATGTATTTCTGCATTTTTTCCGGATTGCCTCCTGTAAACTGTTTCAGGAAGTTACGGTCCGTAACAAATTCTGGTAGCTGATGTACTGGTTTAGCTTCCCTTGGTGCTGCAACAGTCGTTTCTGCTACCGCTGCTGCAGCCGCCTGTAGTACTTGTTGAGAAACAACAGACTGAGTTGCGGTTGTCGGTAATTCCTCCTCAGGCTCGTCTTCAAATTGCGCCCGTTCTCTTTTAACGTAATTATGGACGATCTCGACTTCCTTATTCCCCAAAACCATATCCATTTTCTGGAGCAGTTCATCTATCTGGAACGGTTTAGATACATAGGCATCCATACCTGCATCAAAATATTGCTGAACATCTTCCTGCAATACATTGGCAGTCATGGCAATGATCTTGATGCTCCTCGCCGGTTCAGGCAAAGTTGTCCTGATCATTTTCGTGGCAGCGACACCGTCCATCAGGGGCATCTGGATATCCATCAGCACAAGGTCGTACGTGTCATTCTGTAATTTTTCCACAGCCTCTTTCCCGTTGAAAGCCATATGAAGCTGTAGCGATGGTATGATTTCTTTTAATGTCTCTTCTGCAACCAGTCGGTTAAATTCATTGTCTTCAGCCAGCAATATCTTCAGGTTGTTCAGCCTGTTCATAGCGGCAGAACTCAGCTCATTGTTCACCTTTACAAAATCCTGAACAGTAGCTTCTTCAAAAGGAATAACTACAGAGAACACTGTCCCCTTACCTAATTCACTTTTTACCGAAATATCACCGCCCATCAGGTTGACCAACTGCTTCGAGATGGTAAGGCCAAGGCCCGTTCCCCCAAACTTGCGGGTAACGTCAGTGCCTGCCTGGGTAAAGCTATCGAAGATATTATCATCATATTCTGAAGCAATACCAATACCCGAGTCTACAACATCGAACTGTAGCCAAAGTTTATTGGTTTTGTTGCGAAGCGAGGTCTTGATCTCCACATACCCTTTTTCGGTGAATTTCACCGAGTTGCCTGCAAGGTTTATCAAAACCTGGTTCAGTCGGGTAGGGTCACCGGTTAGGCGCTTAGGTATGTCGTCCTCAGTGGTTATCCTGAATTCTATATTCTTTTCTTCAGCCTTCAGCAACAACATATCCTGCACACTCTGTATCACTTCGCGAATGGTGAAGTCAGTATGCTCAATAACGATCTTGCCGGCTTCAATTTTTGAAAGGTCAAGGATATCATTGATAATGATGAGCAGGTTATTGGCAGAAAGCTGGATGGCATTAAGATAACGGAGCTGATCTTGTTTAGGGCTCTTTGCAAGCAGCAAGCGAGTCATACCTACAATGGCATTCATCGGGGTACGTATCTCATGGCTCATATTCGCCATGAACTGGTGTTTCAGGAAGGCAGTGCGCTCGGCTACTTCCTTTTCCTTTTGTGCCAGCTCTATTTGTTGCCGCACCTGCATATTACGAAGTTCATTAATGATCTTTTGTTTAAAGATCTCTTCCTTGAGTTGTTCGTAAGACTTCAGGTGGTGAAATGCCTTAGGGATATCGCCAATTTTATCATACAAGGCCGAGAGCATCTCATGAATACTCATGAGGTCATGACGGCGCATGTATTCGTTTGCCAGTGTGTAGGAATGGTTGAGGTACTGCAATGCCTGTCGGTAACTGCCCTTGTCCATGTACATACGGCCCAGATAAAACTGGCAAATGATTTGCACCTCTACATTGCCGAGATGCTCAGCCTGGCGGAGGGCATTAGAGAGGTACTTGCGCGCCTGCTCAAAATTCTGCATTTTATAATACACTTTACCCAGGCCGCTTTCGGCAGTTACATAGGCAATAGTTTCAAATTCCGAATGCCCCAGGTTTTCCTGGAAATAATGCATCGCTTCCTTGAACTGGTCCTTCTTGAAGTAGATATTGCCCAGCGTATTACAAACATTGATCAGGTTATTGACATTATGCTCCCGTTCAAAGATCGGGAGGCATTTCAGCGCATACTCCAGCGCGCTGTCATAGTCGTTCAGATCGTATAACAGGTTGGAGATACTGGTTAAAATGACAGACTGGGCAAATTCATCTCCCAATTCTTCATTGATAGTCAACGCTTTACGGAAGTGGGTAAGTACATTGGCAAGGTCACCCTGGTCGCGGTAAATATTGCCGAAATAGTAAAGCACACGGGCTTCAAGCCTGCGATCTTTGATCTTGGTGGCAATGTACAACGCTTCCTTCAGCACCTCAAGGCCAAGGTCATATTCACCCTTCAGCCAATGGCATGACCCTTTTAATTTCAGGCCACGGCCAATGCCATGGGTATAAGCCACGGCGCGTGAACGGGTGATGATATCTTCCGCCATTTTAGCAGCTTCTTCAACATCAAAATTGCGGACTTCACTGGCAATTTCAACAAGAATGTCAATCCTGCCCTTCTCGTCAGTCTGCTCAGTTAGTTGTTGTTGCAGTTCCTTGTATCTTGGAGAATCTATCATTATTTAAAACATTGAGCGATATAAATGTAAAACAATCAGATGGGTTATGCAAGCATAAACCCTGTCTGACGGCACATTTAATTAGCCCAAAGATAATTTTAGTTTAGTAAGGGAAGCAAAAGAGCAGAAAAAAAATTATAATTTCCCGTCACTATGGAGTATTGGAACCTAAAGTACACCATACAGCGAAGTTGTTTTTTCGCTATACCAAACGAATAATCTGCGAAAACTGAGCTGTTTTTCCGCACCGCTATCGTTAAATCAACAACACGGAACCCTGCTTCCGGTAGGCAAGTTAAAACCGGGAAGCACTCATTGTCATTGCCCTTAGGCGGGCACCGCCCGTCGTAATTACAACCGCCAAAACATTGTGCATTTCGTACCGCACTATCTTAAAGGAATCTTGGTACGTGCCAAATCTTCTTCTAATAA
>CANCOG010000406.1 GCA_947379685.1 Flavipsychrobacter stenotrophus
AATATAAAGTGAAACCCGGCAACGTACCTGCGGTGGTTGGTATAGTTTTGCTCTTTCATAATAAATTTATTTTACAAATTCACAATATTATGCGCACGCATTAATTCTATAAGGTGGATATTATGGAACGATAACAAACATAAAGAAAAAAAACAGAAAACCTGGAGGCATACTTGTTTTGGAGACCCGAAAAGTACAATAATATTTATACAGAGGTTATACACATAAATAAAATTCAATTCCCAAAATATTAAAGATCAATTAAAAAGCTAGCCAAAAAATAGTCCAATAAATCAAGTCAGCAATTATTCTGGAACAAATAAGCTCTTCGCTAACCAATTCCACCGTTTCCTCTATAACTAACCGAAAAAATGTACTGTAAGGACCAAAACAGATTATCGGCGCTTGGCTGCTTCATAAAAATAGTCCAGCTTAGCTTATATTTGCATTAGTGAATAAACAACTAATCCTATAAATAACCACTATGAAATTCCTGCAAATACTCAGTTTCGTGATTATTGCCGCCAGCATCAGCAGCTGCAAAAAAGAAAACAATAATTCAGCTTCAACTAGTGGAAGTTCGACATCTATTACACTTGCTACACCATCCATATCTGATAATCTTGTGCACCTTAGCTGGTCAAAACTAAATACTCCTTACCTGAGGTCCTACATTGTTGCACGGGTACCGGATACACTTTCGCCCCAAACGAGCGTATTTTTTACGGTTGATAAAGACATCACAGAATTTATTGACACTTTACCGATGACACCATATGTTCAATATTATGTAGTTGCCAGTATCTCATCTTCGAGTGGCGCAGTGATAACGAGCAACAAAATAAACCACACCAGGTCTGAAACAACCTTTATGGCCTTTGCACCTATGGACGCACTTATTGACCGCACAACCCATCTTGCCTACATATATAGCATTTCGGGAGACATCGCGATTTACGACCTTCAAAACAAAAGCATAGTAAAACAAATTTCAACTCAAGCTACGCTCGGCTATTGCGACATGGCAACATACAATGGCAAAAAGGAACTATATGTGCCCCGCAATGACGGCTGGCTATTTATCTATGACGCTTCAACGCTCGAACAGATTGACCAGATACATGTAGCCTCTCAATTATTTAGTGTAGCTGCAAACAACGGAATGTTGTATATAAATGGCTCCGCCTCATCATCCGGCTCCACCATAATTTGTTGTAGCCGGAGTACAAAAACACAAGTTTCAACCGTAAATTCTACTTACAACGCACGTCTCAAATTAATTCAGGGAACAAATTCAGAATTCATAGGAATAAGCCAGTATAATGAGTCGTCTTATTACCGATTTGATAATGCCGGAGTTTTTGTTAGCCAGCAATCGGGAAGCCTTTCCAGCTATTATCTTTCAAATAGTATTTTTGAAATGTTCCCTAATGGCTCCAGTTTCATATCCGGTGCCTCAGGTGTAATAGCGAGTAAATCCCTTAGTTTTATTACGTCACTGCCTTACGGCAATATGTCATTCACGACCTTCGATTTTGATAACAGTCATCAACTGATCTATACAGGAACGACCACAAAATCAATTCAGACCTATTCCATGGTGGACTACCAATTGACTAAAACCACAAGCACATAAGGTTACCCAGCAAAAATATTCTATGATAACGGAACAATATATTCCATAAGCACCAGCTATCCTCCTAACATCTATTCAACTCAGAAGAATTATACGTTTGTAGAACAATTGTAGGTTTGCGGCTGTAGAATACTGTTATTCAATAGTTTCTTTTGTTGTCCCCATTGAGTCGATAGCTACAGAGACTTTTGACAGCTCAGTAACAAATTTAGTTACTATCTTATCATCAACTGTCCAGTTTTGAGTGACAAAATTAGTACTATCCTCCATTGATAATTTAAAGACATCTTCTGTCCCACCATATTCTGACCCAATGTAACAATAATATTGAATCCCCTTAACTGCCTTAATTTTATAAGTTTGCGGATACAGGTTGTAAAAAAACTTCAATCTAAAAGTTTGCTCGTTGACTGACATAAAAGACGTGGCAAATGCGACATAGAGTACTAAAGATAATGTGCCCATAATAATTACCCACCCTACCGCTTCATCTCGGTTATTTCTACCCCGAATTGTAGAGTAATAGTCATTATAAACCGGATACATATTACCCATAAATACCCACTGGATAAACTCTACAGGAAGGAATACAAATGCACAAGAAAAGGAGCTTCCTGCTATGTAAAATGCCCCCTTGCCAATCAGAAAAACATGTCCCGTTGTTCCGGCAACAAATCGAACAATGTAAGGATAAACAAAATAGCCGGCTTCACTATATGCAAAAACACCAATGACCAAAAATGCAATGGTCAACAACATGACCATTGCTTCCCAGTTACCAAGTTTCTGTGCTATTATTTTTTTTTGCTCCGGATCGTGATGATATTTCTGAATATATTCCTTCTTCGGTCCCATTTTGAAAAGCGTTCAGTTAGTTGATCTTCCAATTCAAAGAAAATCGAAAAACTCTCGCATACCGGCAGTAGATTTAACTATAAGCAGAGCTCATAGACAAGGGTAAAACCCTACCGCACCAATGTAATTGTACCACTCTTTATCACCGGAGTTTCTTTTTCACCAATGAAAAATTGCAACGAATACATATATACGCCCAGGTCAAGCGGCACACCATTAAATTTGCCATCCCAGCCTTTATCCCGGAAGTCAGAAGAGAATATTAGTTCTCCCCAACGGTTATATATATTAAACTGATAGCCGGAAATAGTGCAACCCGGCTGAATGAGTGGACGAACAATATCATTCAATCCATCGTCATTAGGCGTAAATGCTTCCGGCACATTGTACCAGCATTTACAATAACCGGTAGTTACGCGCACCGTATCCAAAATTTCACATTCGTCCTTACTCACAAATACCCACCATGTACCGCTGTCAGTAACGGTTCTGGTTGGGGATGTAACGCCGTCATTCCACATAACATGGCCACCTTGCGGCACTGTACACTGAAGATTAATGTTTATTGGTTCTCCCTTACAGATAAATGTGTCATGAATATTCTGAGCAAAATGGAAGAAGGTTACATTTACTGTATCCCTCGCATCGCAGCCATCGCGGTTCACGGTAACATAATATTCCCCAGTGTGCGACGCAGAATAGGTACTGTTCCTGCTTCCGTCCTGCCAAATGTAGGTAACATTGTTGCCGGTAACAGGAGCCTTGATCTCATAGTTCATACATACTGTTGTATCGGACCCAAGATTTACACTAAGACTTTTGGAGCTCACATGAAAACTATCAACATGGTCGGCACAATACGATGCTTCATCAACATAGTATATACCTGGTGCATTTGTTGTGAAAGTGCTGCCGGTGGAACCATCTTGCCATGTAGTCGACAGAAATCCGTTAGGCGCAGTTAACGTAATGGAGCCCGGTGCACAAAAAGACGTATCGGAGGCCGCCGTGGTCAATATATACGGATCAAAAGTAGCCTTTATCGAATCGATGAGAAGGTGACAACCAGTGGTGCAAAATGCAATATAATTTCCGCTGGTTGCCGCTGAAATGGTATTGGTTGATCCACCTGTGTTCCAGTTATAATTGGTATAACCAGCAGTGGCGGTGAGCGTTATTGGGGCAACGGTAGAGCAAGCTGTTGTGTCCCTGAATTTAGAAATAGTGTCAATTCCTCCAATAGAAACAAATATACTGGGCAAACCAAACACCCCGTAGGTACCATTAACAAGAGTAACTGCATTGCTTGTAAAACCACATCCGGCACCCGAGACATTGGGGTTAGTAATACAGTCAAGATACCGTGTAACAATGGTATCCATGTTGATCAGGTATATTTTATTGTCAACGGCTAACTTCAAACTCGGGTAAACACCTGCTGCAAAGGTGCTGGTGTAAACCGTATAGGCGGATGCCGATATTGCCGCCGCAGACGACAAGGTAACATCATACTGCGTTAAGTAAGTAGGTGCAGATGCGCCAGAATTGAAGCAAACATAGAGTTTAGAGTTATCGGGTGAAAACTCAGCCCCATAGGGCACGTTCGTGCTATCCAGAACACGGCAATTGGACACAATTCCTGTAGCTGGGTCGAAGTCATAAAGCTCTGTGCCTACCCCGTTAGCTACATAGCTAGCAATTGTATTATATGCAGTAGATACCACTTTGGTGCGGTCGGGGCTAACCATAAAATGGCCGATACTATAACCATCTGGAGCAGTAAATGTGCCTACATTTGAAATTACAGGAGCACCAATACCCGTAGCAGTAATATTATACACATAAAATTTCGTAGAATCTTCTCTATGCACCATTAACCACACATTGCAATTATTACCCTGAACAACCGTCATATGTTCTCCCATTGCGGTAGCCAGTAACGTTCCGGCAGTAGAACTTACAACGTCACCTAATCCACCTGATAGCGACATATCCACAATACAATATACCAATCGACCTGTACCTACTTGGGCACTTTCCAATGAGAACAAATAGTACTGGTTAGGATTACCAATTACGGGCACAATTGCAGCAGCCTGAGTGGTACTTGAAGGGGAAACAAGAAAACCGGCAACACCACCACCCGACGGCATAATGTTACCTAATTTATTAAAAACAGTATCACCATCGGTATAAAACAACAAATTACCTGACGCGTCACTCACAGAAGCACAGCCCTCATTTGTTGTAATACTGGATGTAATTGCCACCGGCGACCCGGAAGCAAAACTCACTCCGGCACCATAGCCAAAAGTCCATACTTTATTTTGAGGTGTATTATACTGGGCAAACATTACAGGGATCACGAGGCAACAAAACGCCAGTAACAAGACAATTTTCTTCATACGAACCGTTCTTATATCCCACAAAATACAAAATAAAACATTGGGGACAAT
>CANCOG010000407.1 GCA_947379685.1 Flavipsychrobacter stenotrophus
TATAACTTTAACATAACCTAAGGCAAAATCTATGCCAAATTTTGAACAACGCGGATTGAAAAGAAAATTAAAGGATGAAGTAGTAAAATTAGCTGTAGGTGAGCGATGTCTCCGAAGCTGAGTTTGCAGCTTACAATGACGGCATAAAAAAAGGGTCTCGGTAGACACCGAAACCCCTATTTTCTTATGAAAAATATACCCGCTGCTAAATTAGGCATTTCTTTGGAAACAACAACTATTATTCGGGTTTTTATTTCTTAATTATTTCTTAAAGCCTTGAAAGATGGCCTTAAAACCGGTTTTTGGATCAATAAATTGCAATAAATAGGTGCATTGTCACAGGCTTAGTTTGTACCATTGGCTTCTAATAGACAACTGACGTAACCTACTCCTTCACCACCTGCCTCACCACTCTATACCCCGTTACCATATCAGTCACCACCACATAATAACTTCCACGTGGAAGCTGCTCCACATTAATCACCTCTTCCTTTTTAGTAACCAAACCAGAATATACCAATTGCCCCACAGGGTTGCATATCCCCACCTCGCACCCCACAGCCCCGTCAATATGCAACAAACCATTCATTGGAGACGGGTACATGGAGCAATTCAGCCATTGAGTCATTGAGCCATTATTTACCCCCGCCGGCCACACATACAACGTCATCGTATCCCACGTTACATGCCCGCATAAATCTAACATTACCACATAATGGTAAGTACCAGTAGCCATGGGGCGCACTTTTATGCCCCCGCCATAGCCTACCGGGTGGGTGGTATCACCGGCAAGGTACCAGGTACACGGCATGCCTTCTTCATTAGTACCGATGTGTATGCTGTCACCAACAGCCCCGGCTTTATCACTCCCTGCATCTGCAATGGCATCGCTGGCTATTACGCTGACGTCGTCTATAAGGTAGTATGTGGCACCGTCACCACTTCCAGAGGTATAAACAACAATTGTTGAGTTTGTATGGAGATAGTCAAAGAAATTGCCGATGGTAATGAATTTCTCTGTGCCAGTTGCGATGAAACTACTTTGAATTTTCACCCAGCTAATTGTGTCATATATGATATTCGTCGCACTAACTTGCGGTGAACAACTTGTCTTTGGCAAGGGGCAATTCGCACTATCGGTGTTATCTATAGAGCCATTATCCAAATATGCCCCAATTTGTTGGATTGCGTCAGAGGATTTTTCCGCTCGGCTAACATAAAAGGAAACGCAGTAGTTTATCCCGCTCGAAAGGCTTTTATATAATTTTCCTTGAAGATAGTCTCGGTAGTCGTAATTGCTGTGCGTAATTGAAGTATCAATAAAAATTCTAAGTTGAGCAAATCCCTTACCGCTTCGCGGTGTTTGATAAAAAAAAATGCTTTTCGGGACACTTACATATGGGATTGGAAGCGTATCGCTACAGGTATTGCAAAAATCTGGTAGGCACCAAGTGAACGAAGAATATAGGCTGTCGCTAAAAGCCCAAGTTGTATCAAGTCCACTCCAGTTATTAGCAAAACCGATCTGGTCAAAACGCCGAGGGCAAAACTTATATTTTTCGAAACTACCATTTTGCACAAGATTTACCTGTGCCTCAGCAACTGTCGAGACACAGGTAAACATAAAGAATAAAAAAATGCATTTCATCATTGCACTTCAAATTTAAAGGTGAATCTTCTACCCTTGCTATCCGTAAGGTGCAGCAGGTACAAGCCGGGTGGCACGACGGAGCCGATAGTCAAAGAACCAGTAGTATTACTGAATTGCAAACTCCCACTGTAGATACGTCTGCACACAGCATCCCACACATCAGCTATCAGGGGGACATCGTCAGCCATTTTCTGCCGAATCACGAACTGGCCGGAATTAGATTAGAGTAATTTTACGAGGGAAAATCTCAATTACTGAACGATGGTTTTGGCATAGCCATAAGAAACTTCATCGCCTACTTTGATAATGTACATTCCGGAAGTCAGCTGGAGGTTTTTTAATGCAATTTTTTGGGGGCCACCGTTGGCTTCGATATTTTCATGGTAAACTTCACGACCAAGAATATCGTAAACACCAACTTTATAACTGCCTGCCTTTTTGATACCGCACTCAAAGTCTATCCTGCTGGTTGAGCTGGTTCCCAATACAGTAATGGGCAGCAATTCTTTCGATACATTGATCACATCAAGCGGGAAGGTTGTTGTGTACACATTATCGATTGTCCAAACGCCACCGGTTGAGGCGGTAGACGTGTATCGAAAAGCAATAAAAGTTGGGGCAAGCTTAAAGGTAGATAAATCGACCTGATGGGTAACCCAATCAGCAGAGTCTGTATTAGGATTAATAACAGGCGTCATGCTCGATGTCATTTCTGCCCAGTCTGTTCCGCTCGAATCAGGATTGTGGCCCGGAACATAGGATGTGTTGACATTGACAAAAACCGAAAGGCGAGCTGCAATAAATTCATATTTCGAATCAAACCTCAAATAAACTTTACCCGGGTAATCAGCTAGTTTAAGCAATGGCGAGAACAACCAGGCTGTATCCTTATAATTCACACCACCTATGAAACTGGTACATTCCATCCCCCCAGTACCCCAGCGACCGCTGGCAGGACCACAATTCCAGGCCAGTGCACTTATAGGCGGTACTGTATTCCATTCTGACCATCCGGCTGGATAATTTGGGCCAACTACCGTACATGACGCGTCAAAGTTTTCACTAATAGACGTAACGGTATCAACAGTAGCACTTACAGTAAGGGATGAACATAATAGAATGAGGAGAGAAGAAATTATTTTCATAGGTTCATATTTTATAAGCAAATGTATTTATTTTGCTGTATCAAAACTTCAATTCAGGTAACAAAATATTTCCACATTAGCATAATTGTCTATCTTTTGTCATAAAAGCCACAATTATGCCCTTTTACTCCAGACAGTAACTGCCTTACTATCTTAAGACGCTATATTAAAAGGAAATGTTAGTACCTTAGAAAATTATTTTTCTGAAATACTAACATTTGAGATTAAACACTCGTCAGTAGATTAGGTAAGGGTGTATTTTGTAGTAAGCACGATCAAAAAAGGGTAAAGATTTGACTGAAATATTAAACATAAGCAGCTTGTTATCCACATCAGAAAAAAGTATGTCAAAAGAAAATGACCTATTCATTCTGGTACGGGATTGCATTGCCCAGTCAAGAAGTGCCCAGAAAAAATTATACGACATATATGCACCTGCAGCTTACGGCATTATTAAACGTTACATGTATGGTAATGATGCAGCTGCAAATGAAATCCTTAATGACTCTTTTTATAAGATCTTCACCAAGCTGGACCAGTATTCGTTCCAGGGTGCATTCGAAGGCTGGATACGACGGATTGTTGTGAATACCGTAACGGACTACCTGCGACGAAACATTAAGGACGAACAAAACCATAAAGAAGTTGCACCGGAAGATGGATTTGTGGACAGTGACAGCGTTGGCAATTTGTCTTACAAAGAATTGATACAAGTAGTACACACACTTCCGGAAGCACAACTAGCAGTATTTAACTTATTTGTTTTTGAAAACTACCCACATAAAGAAATTGCGACCCTATTGAATATTACCGAAAATAACAGCCGATGGTACCTTAACGATGCCAGGAGAAGATTGAAAGAGAAATTAAATTCTATAATGCAGTAACTATAAACAATGGAAAAACATTTAAACCATATTGATAATCTTTTCAAAGAAGGGCTCGGTGGCTACAGCGAGACCCCGCCATCCTCCGTATGGGATGCTTTGGAGGAGAGATTAGACAATGACGATAAAAAACGACCCGGTTTCTTCTATCGCCGGCGCTGGATAATTCTAATTTTGGCATGCCTGAGCGTATTTAGTTCGCTCATGGCCTGGAGAATGACAGGAGGCTCTGACGAGACTCTTGCCGCTAACAGGCAGGTGCCCGAAAACACTATCAGTACAGTACAGGAAGAAAAATCCAATACGGCAAGCGGAACAGATGAAAAAACTCCGCTTGAAGGATCGACTACTGCTGTATCTGGCGAGACAAAGCACAATAATGAGAATACAAAAGCAGCTGTAGCAAAGCACAACAATTACGATAATAATGAGCCGGAAGCAAACGTAACGCCAACCAGCAGTGCACAAAACACTACAGGGCCTTCGGCTTCAACTAATCAGGATCAGACAAATTCAAAAACTGAAACATCCCAAACAGCGGCTAACGAAAACAAGGGTTCTAAAACGGGAAATACTAAGGCGGAAGGTGAGTTTGCAATGGCTACGGATTCAAAGGATAACAATACTTCCCTTGAAAGTAAATTGTCTGCACCGAAAACTGAGGTGATCAAATATATAGTAAAAACCAGGACCAGAAATAATATTGAAGTTGCTGAAGCTGAACCCGTTTTTGGTCCTGCAGTTACGCATACTCAGGAATTATTGTCTGAACCTGGCGAAGAGGAAGAAACTACCTACGGGAACAAACCTTCTACTACTACCAATCGTAATAATACCGCTACCAATACATTTTCGGGCAAAAGCAGTGCAACTGTACTCGCTGTTAACAAGCTGAACAAGGTTACCAGCCACAACAAGCCACATGCAACCAGTGCTCTTGCAAAGCAAAAAATGCGTAACAAGGCTACAAACAACGCAACTGCCGTAGCCAGGAACCATAGTAAGCACCCTTCTGGGCGTGCAACATTGCTTGCTGCTAATACTATCAGTAACAAACAAAGTACAACTGTAGCTAACAATACATCAACCAGCCCTGCAGGTCAAACGAAAAACACCGTTGCAACCAGGGAGCATGAAAAATCAGTTACTCCGGCAGTTGTTGCTACACAAACAAAAGCTACTACTCCATCACAGGAAAAGCCTGCGACAGCTGATCAAAAGGCAACTGCTATAGCGCCAGCTACAAAAGCACAAACAAAGACA
>CANCOG010000408.1 GCA_947379685.1 Flavipsychrobacter stenotrophus
GATTGCCAAAATAAAGAATAATGGTCCGGACCCAAAGGACCTGGACAAGGTGAAAAGTCAGTGGCTGGAAAAACATAAAACAGACATTAAAGAGAACAGGTACTGGCTAGGAACGTTGGAAAGCACCCTGTTTTGGGGTATGGACAAGAATCGGGTTCTTCAATACGAATCCTATATCAACAAACTGACTCCGGCAGATATTAAGGAGACTGCAAAGAAGTTGTTTACTGGGGATAATCAGTTTGTTTCGATTTTGAATCCGGAATGATAATGGCTGAATTGCTTAATGGATTAATGGGGGTGAGGGCAAGAACGAGATCGGTGTCTGAACTATGATTTTTATGATGGGTATGATTTCGTGACATGTTAGCCCCGAGTGGGTGCCATGTTTGTCCTAAAGTGATCCATTCGAATAGCCGCCAGTGTAACCGGCGGAAAATTGCACACGTCACAGGCACCCTCCCGTAAAAGGTGCGGGACAGGCGTTAGTGGGTGCTACTTTGGTGCTGGATTGTTTTCGGAAGCAAATGCTTCCTGAAAGGTAGGGAGAAGGACATCCTTCGACCAGTATGGGCACAGTTGCCTTCCGATAGCCATCGGAACTGTCCGGCTAATTGAATTTTACAGTTGTCGGATCAGCCACAGCAGTCAGGAGACCGCAAACCGTGCCCGCCGGAGTAAGAAACTCCGGCGAACTGCATTTTTTGTTTTTATTTCGAAAAATTCAAATGAGGTGACAGGCTAACGAGACTGCAAAGAAGTTGTTTACCGGAGATAATCAGTTTGTGGCAATTTTGAATCCGGAATGATAATGTTCTATATTACCTAATGGTATTGAGAGCAAGAGCGTGTTGTGGTTATCACCCCTGACTTTGCGCCAGCGCAAAGTCGGTCCCCTCCTTCGAAAATGAAGAGGGGAGCTTGTGCCTGCCTGTCGGCAGACAGGCTTAGCACTTCGTGTTTTACACCTGTGTTATGTGACCCGCATTGGGTGGAGACGCAAATACAAGATAGTCATCGATACGTATCTACCGGTTTTGAACATTTTGAGGGTGGTTCCTGGGCACTTTCGGGGCGGGATTTCCTGTTAAATGTAAATTTATTTGAAACCGGCTTTTTTACTTCCTGTTAAAAACATATTTTTGGACTGGTAATCATAGTTGTAATTCAATAACCGGGCGCTTACCTGGTTGCAACTTAGTTATTTAACGGTCAATATTCGCTTAAATGAAAAGAGGTATACATTACATTATTGTTATTGCATTAGGTGTCTTTTGTTTTGTTTCATGTAAGAAGGACTACCATTGCCAGTGCTCTTACCAAAACCAGATAAAGCTGGTAAAGGATCTCGGTTCTCAAGTGCAGAGTGATGCGCAGGATATGTGCAATGGCTACGACACGACTGTTACCGGCGAAAAGTGGACATGTGTACTTAATTGAGTCGTAAGTCGTAAGTCGAGAGTCGTAAGTTGTGAGTTGATAGTCGATAGTCGAGTACTGAGCAGGGCGATGTGGTTCATGAGACACTTTACCATTATCAGAAGACTGATTCCAATAAGGTAACAAATCACGCTTTTCTGCTGCACGCTGTGTTTGCAGGTTTATTTGATATTCCGAAATTCTAATTCCTTTAACCAATTACAATGTCTGCTACTGCCAATTTTGACCCCAATTCAGTGGGCCTGAAATCGAATAATATTTTTGGATTACCTTTTAGTGAAGATGAATCGGCACTTGTTTTGCTGCCGGTGCCGTGGGAAGTTACTGTGTCGTATCGTGTGGGTACTGCGCAGGGGCCTGACCATATTTTTGAAGCGGCCATGCAGGTGGACTTGTTTGACCCAGATGTAAAGGATGGCTGGAAGAAGGGGTTTTATATGTTACCGGTTGATAAGAATATCCGCAAGAAAAGTGACTACCTGCGCCAGTGTACAGAACTTATTTTGTCGCACATGGTGGATGGTGGCCTGGTGGCGGATAACGAACAACTGAGCAATAAACTGGTTGAAATTAATGAGAACGGGAAACTGCTGAGTGACTGGGTATATGAAATGACGCTGGACTTGCTGAAAAAAGGCAAGAAGGTTGGCCTTATAGGCGGCGACCATAGCACTCCCCTGGGCTTTATTAAGGCGCTGGGTGAGGTGCACAAGGAGTTCGCCGTTTTACAAATAGATGCTCATGCAGACTTGCGTATTGCCTATGAAGGTTTTACCTATTCGCATGCGTCAATCATGTACAATGTACTACAGGAAGTGCCTGCCGTTAAAAAGCTGGTGCAGGTGGGCATACGCGACTATTGCAACGAGGAGCTGGAAATGATTGAAGAAAGCAACGGCCGCATCAGGACGTTCTTTGATAAGGATATTAAGGCACAACAATACGAAGGTGCAACCTGGAAGGAAATCTGCCAGCAGATCATCGATGCCCTACCCCAGAAGGTGTACATCAGTTTTGATATTGACGGACTTGATCCGAAGCTTTGTCCGAACACGGGCACTCCAGTGCCAGGCGGCTTTGAGGCTGAGCAAATATTTTACCTCTTTAAGCTACTGCACCAAAGTGGCCGTGAATTGATTGGCTTTGACCTCAATGAGGTATCGAGTGGCTTTAAGACCGCTGATGGTATTGATGCTATTGTGGGTGCCAGGGTATTGTTTAAGCTGTGTAATTTTATGGTGGCGTAGGGTTTCCTCTACCGCTCTCCCCCAATGCCATTAAGGTAAGGAACGATGTAAAATATTTCGCCCCTACAGGGATTGGTTCTTACTTTGTTTTACGATGGGCGTTGCCCATCGCTAGGTTATTTTGCCCTTTTCCAAATGGATCCCTTTGGGACAGGGCGGCACGAAATGCACAATACTATGCCGTTTCTTAATAAGCGTCAAAGTATCTCTTATTTCCTTTTCTTGTGGGTCTTTTTTACTGGTTTTCCGTGGCATCCTTTCATAAGAAAGTCTATTGCGACGGTCATATCATAAACGTTGTCTTTAAGGAGCTGGTTGCCATAGTCCAGCGGAACCTGGTAGCGGTTGCCAAAATCGGCTTTATTATTTAGCTGGGAGTTGCCGCGATATGATTGTGTAATTATGTCTTTCTTACCGCCGGTAAATTCCACCTTTGTATAGTTACCAGACTGTTTCACTTTCGAAAGGTTTACACTGACAACGACGCTGTTCACCTGATTCTTTGCAGGGCTGTCTATGGTCGATTTTGTGCCAGTAATGGACTTCTCATTGAAATAGAGATTGCAGCCTTGCTGGTACACATTAATCTCCCTGGATATCTCGTTGGTACTGGTATTTTTCATCCAATACTTGTTGCACATTTCATTGATAAACTTAACCGCATCATTGGCTGAAGCGAATGTTCTTTGCTGCGCCAGACAAATGTGGCTCACCAGAATCGCACCTATTAATAGTATCAATCGTGATTTCATGTTGATCTAGGTTTTATGTCGTGAACAATAATGAGGAACGATGACAAAATAAAGTCCACCATCTGTCTCGTTCTTTTCCATTTCTGCTTCGTTGAAAAAGTCTTTAAATAGTTTACTATTAGCAGATTTTTCGCCTCGCATAAAAGACAAACAACTTCGTCATATGATAGACTTTATTTTGCCAACGTTCCTTAAAGACCACAATATAAAATCCGTGCCACGAACCACGGATTCGTTAATGCTGCAAAATGAATTTGATCAATTCGTAGGTATGATCGGCATTTATGACCCTCATTATATACATACCATTGGGCAGACTGGTGATATCTTTGTTCCAAATAATGCCGTAGAACTCTTCATTCCAAACCGTTTCGCCTGCTGAGTTGTAGAGCTCCAGGTAGTACGTGGCAGTGGCTTCCATGCTCAGGTTCAAAATCCCGGTGCAGGGGTTAGGATACAGTTTGGTGTTGTGCTTTACCTCAACATATTTCGCCTTCTCTGCTTCAGAGAGCTTTACCTCCTTTATATCGGGCATTATGAGGATAGGGTAAAAATTCATTCTTACCTTTCGTGACTTTGTTTTGGCTATAACGTCTTCGAGCGTATAATCACTTCTGGGCTTTTCCTGGGGCGGGGCATCACCTACCAATATGATATTACATTTCTTAGTCGACTTCCAGAATTTATTATCGAGGCTCCTCATGACAGCGTCATACACCGATTCCGGCCAGTCACCATTGGCGCGTACCTGCACACTTTTTAAATATTCAACTGCTGAGTCGTAATGGGTCTCAAAATTGTGAAATTCATACCAGCTATCGCCGTCGTAATTTTTATCGCCATAAATGGCAATGGCCAGGCGAGTGCCTTTGTATTTTTTAATGCTATCAATAATTTGACGGATTCCGATCTTTACATTTTCAATATCGTCGTGCATGCTATAAGTGCGGTCAAGCAAAATGAGCAGGTCAGATTGATCGACACAGACCGACTTGACGGTATTGGACAGTTCCCGGACAACCAAACCAGAATTAACCAGGATCTTCATTTTGCCATTGCAGGCCTTCGATAGTTTTGCGAATTTGTCTGTAGCTTCATCGTTAGCTTCCACAATTTCATGCTGGTACACTGGTGGCAGCTCAATGCGTGCCTTCATGAGTGAGGCCATTTTAATTTTGAAGGAATCGACGTGCATATCATCAGAGTCGATCTTATTATCATCTTCCACATCCGGGGCTATATTATCTATCATGGCCAGGGGCGTTTGTTCGGTTTGTTGTTCATTTTGCTTTGCGGGTTGCTCACCATTTCTTTGGGAGTTACAGCTGATACAAAAAACAAATAGCAAAACGGCCAGGGATAAGCATATAGTATTTTTCATTTTCGGGTGTTTTTAATGTGATTGAAGATAACGCGTTGCTACGCGCTTTATTACACATAATCCGAAGATAATTAATTACTGACAATTATTTACATATTGGGTGGGAATTGTTGGAAATAGGGGACA
>CANCOG010000409.1 GCA_947379685.1 Flavipsychrobacter stenotrophus
GAGCTATGTTTGTGCCGCAACCATTAGATACTGTGTAATTAATTGTATCATTACCTACAGTTAAAGCAGTTATTACACCCGCTGAAGTAACGGTAGCTACTGAAGGGGAGGTTGACCACCAGCTGCCATAGTGAGCAGACTCAGTCAAATTAGTTGTACCACCAATGCGGAATTCATTAAAATCACCAGTTATCGTACCTGGGTTAGCATTCTGATCGATGTTAAGCGACAAAATCACCGTATCTAAAAATGTACCGTCAGAAACAGTAAATTTAAGATTGATCAAAACATGGCCAAACGCCGGTAAGTTATACAAAGTACCACTTCCAGTCCCAGCTGCATACACGGTATCACCTGATGCAGCTACGGTAGCGCTACAGGTAAATCCTGTAACATAACCACCACCGCCACCGGCACCATACGAATATGGTACCCAGGTAATAATGTCACCAGCATCTACGTCAGACATTGCCAGCAGGGTATCCAACCTAAAATGCGAATAGGTTGTGCCATAAGAACACAACTTCGCGTGTATCGTGTCGGCCGTGCTACTATGCGAATGCGGCTGAATGAATACCGGCGCAGTTTGAGCCTTTACGGTATCAGCCTTCATCACGAAACCAAGGGCAAGCACCATAATGCACACCCTTATCACATTCTTCAACCGGAGAGTGGGGAAAGTTCTTCTCATAACTGCAATGTATTTTTGAATCATAATAATTTATTTAACGGCCTCGACACTTATTCCTAGCAATCCTAATCGTTTTCTAACTTAACTTATTGGTTTTGTTGCACTAAAAACAATCTTACACAATGCGGACATTAGCCCACTTTGCGCCTTGATAATATTTAGTAGTACAAATTTAGGTCAAAGGTTTCAATTTAAAAAATTTCCGGCATTATCGGAATGTTATTAAAGAGTTAAACGCCTGTTAATGATTACAATTAACCCTATAACAAGGGCTAAAAATAGCTAAAAAAATTAACAGACGGCTATAATTCGAGATTTTTACTTAAAAATATTCCCCTTTTTGGCTCACTTTTTGCGAGAATGTGGAAATGTGGATAAATATCCGCTGTCGTTTTGCATTTCTGCTTGACATTTGTTACCAAAATCCACGATAAATGCCCTGATTAACCTGTTAAACCCTTCTCTTCAGCCCGAAATGGGACTATTTTTACTACTGCCTGGTGTTTTTTGCTTTATGCTACACAGGAGTTTAGCAGTTTACCCCCTAATTCAGCCTTATTTTACTTATTCAGCTAATCGTCTTTGTTAGCGTTTTTTCCTGTTTAATATAAGTTCAGCGGGCAATAATATCCTTCTTCCTCATCCGGTATTCTTTAATTAGTCTATATTATAATTTCCAGTCGTTTAGGTCAAAAACAGGGGGATGATCTTCCTTTTAAATATAACCAGCTCACAAAATCATTAAGTAAACGGTTCTCCTGGTGTGAAATTTTCATTTTTTTAGGCCCATCTGGAAAAATTCAACAGGCAATAAATGTCAGGCCAATAGCTCGCAGGGCTTCATGCCTGTTACTCTTTTAAATGCCGTGCTGAAGTGTGAAATGCTGCTGTAACCAAGGGTTACAGAAACATCGGTTACCGATAATTTATGCACTTCCAGCAGTTCTTTTGCTTTGCCTATGCGCAGTTCCTGCTGGTATTCATGGATTGTCTTACCGGTAATTGCTTTAAAACCCTTTTTGAGGTAGCACTCGTTCATAGCCACCTTCCGGGCCAGTTCCCGTATAGTAAATGGCCTTCCTTCCTGTGCTGCAATATGCTGGCACGCCTCTTGTATCTTGATCCGCTCACTTTCGAAAGCGAGGAAACGGCAGGCAGGAACCTGACAGGCGCTGAATGGCACTGCAATCGATTCCAGTGCCCGGTTGAGCAGGCTGATGGCCAACTGGCTTTGGTGCAATAACCTCGAAAGTGGCGAAAAAGTATCGAATTGCCGGATCTCTGTCAGCAACGCCGCAGTTTTGTTACATATCGAAAATTCAAGTTCAATGCTTTTCCCGGCACTGAATGGTTTTTCTGCCAATACTGCAGTAATTGGAAACTGATCAAAAAATGCCGGAGCAAACGTAAAAGAGCAAACATTATGGTTTTGACCACTACCAAATACTATATAACATAATTGAATGCAAAACCTGTTTTCTTCTACCGGGAACAGATAAAGCATACCCCGCTCTTCAGGCAATTTGTGCTCGGGGTAAAAAACTTCGAGACAGCTGGCGGATATGTTGTTATTTATCTGGACGTCCTTGCCTGACTCTATCCTTGCTTCCTCACCCATAAAACGCTCCAGCGGGCCGGGTGTTGCAGTTACCCTGGCTTTTGGCAATGTTTTATTGTTTTTCTTTACTGCTTGCATCACGATATGCAAAAGTAGGCAGGTTTAGGGGAAGGAATATCAGGCGAAAGTAAAACCTATATCGCCTGGGCCGCTTTCTTTAAAGGAGAAAGGGGTGACGTAACTTGCATGGTATATATTATTACTTATATATGGAACATTTGGACTAAACGTAGGGGCGATCCCTTTTGGTCGGCCCGCACAATAGGAACCGCCGCGGCAGGGCGACCGCAAGGGTTAGCCCCAACATACATGATACGAAAGGAAATTTACCTTATAAACCAAAATCCAGCGCTTGATCAAATCCTGCATCTCAACTTCAGAGGTTGGGCATCGAATAGTCGGCTATATCTGAACAATACACGTCTACAGCGTAGCACCATCAGGCGAAAGGAAACCCATAATAACCCACCAACGGAATCGCTCGAGCATATAGAACCGTCGCCACTGCCCTTTGACAAGAAAGCCGATACCGTATACTATGGCATAACCCCATTTGGCGAAATATTCGACGAATTTCTTGATTAAACTAAACGGGTGTCCCTTTAAACGAAGCTTTTCGCCTCCACCTATGCCCATGCTATGCCTTTTTACATAGTTAACATCAAACTTATTGGCCTCAACGGCATGAATAACACTAACATCGGGCAGGTAATATACTTTGTAGCCGGCTTCCAGTATTCTTTTATAGATATCCTTTTCTTCATTGGCCAGCAACCCCTTGCCACTACGGCCCAGCGCAGTATTAAAATATCCGATCCGCTTAAATGCACCCTGCCGGAACGCCATATTCGCGCCACAGGGATATTTTTCACCCGTCAGGCGCTTCACTTTGTCACCCAGGTTAAAGTCACCCACCAATCCAAAAAAGTAACGGGAGAACCAATCAGGTACATTAGTTAAAAAACGGGGAATGATGCGGCCGCCAACGGAATAAACATCAGGATTGCCATCAAAAAAGCTGGCTATTCCCGCAAGCCATCCAGGTTGCGCTTCAGAATCGTCATCCAGGTAGGCTACGATCTCTCCAGTTGCTTCTTTCGCACAACGCGTGCGGGCCCACGAAACACCCTGGTTGGTTTCGGTAAAATATTTGAAATTATATTGGGGATGAGTCGCCCGGAAGTTTTCCAGCAATCTGAGTGTATTGTCAGTACTATTGTTATCAACCACAATTACTTCATACAGGCGCTTATCAAAATCCTGGCGGAAAATACTTTCCACAGCATTTATGACAAACCTGGCCCTGTTGTAGGAGCAGATAACAGCCGAAACCTTATAGGGATACTTCATTGATGACAAAAATACTGCTTAGCAGCAATATAGCGACAAAATAGGCAATTAATATGGAAATGCAAAAGGGATGTGTTGCGTAAAGCAACCCCTCAACCTCTCGTTGGTGCCCGGATAAATATGAAGCACCCGGTATCGGAACATTTTACCTACTGCGTTGCCATATTTGAAACAGATGATTACATTTGGGCCACATCTTACTCAAATGAAATACCTGTCTGTAATCCTGTTACTATTATTAACGCCCCCCGCTATTGCTCAGGAGGGCGATAAAACTGCCACTATTTACAGCAATATCAAGGAAATGCCCGAACCGGATTATGATTTGGATGCATTTCTGAATAAAAATTTGAAATACCCGGATAGTGCCCGTAAAAGTGGTATTGGTGGCATGGTTTCGGTGCAATTCCTGGTGCATGAGGATGGGAAAATAACTAATTTAAGGGCTTTGAGCAAAATTGGGCAGGGTTGCGAAACGGAAGCAATACGTGTTTTCGGAATGATGCCACCGTGGAAACCTGGGAAATTTGACCATAAGCCGGTTATTGTAAGGTGCGCAAGGCGGGCATACTTTAACAAAGAAACCATGAAGGCCGGGCCAGATACGGTGGCGGGTAATAAGCCCAAACCCCAGGTTTATCAGTTAGTTGAACAAATGCCCGTTCCTGGATTTAGTATCAATGACTATTTGAGCGCAAACATGAACTACCCAGTAAATGCAAGAAAGAGAGGGGTTGCGGGAAGGGTTGCCATACAATTTGTTATAAATACTGACGGTACGATTTCGGACGCTCTTGTTAGTAAAGGAATTGATAAAGATCTCGATGAAGAAGCGCTAAGAGTAATTAAAAATATGCCACCATGGAAGCCGGGAAAACAAAATGGGGTTCCTGTAAGAGTTATGTACACCCAACCCATAACTTTTAAACTCGACTAAAATAAAATATATGCTATCACTCAACTTAACCGGAAAAACAGCGCTGATAGGCGGCAGTACCCAGGGTATTGGTCTGGCTTCGGCGCAGGCGCTTGCATCACTGGGTGCAAAATGTATCCTGATCTCCAGGAATGAAGAAAAACTGCAGCAGGCCATCCTGACGCTCGATAAAACTGCCGGACAGGTTCATGGCTACCTGGTTGCCGACTATGCCCAGTTCAAACAGGTGGAAGAGGCGGTTAGCGCCTATGTACGCCATAATACAGTCCATATACTGGTCAACAATACCGGCGGACCGGCAGGTGGCCCCATGCTGGCGGCCAACCCAGGCGA
>CANCOG010000410.1 GCA_947379685.1 Flavipsychrobacter stenotrophus
GTAAACTATCCTGTCTGTATATCTATTAATTTATCGGAAGCCTTCACGATACCATCTCCGGATTGGCTCAAAAATGTTCACAATAGAGACATTGTTTCAGACTATTGTTATCGGAATAAATTGATTGACAGTGCGTTTTCGAGTGCAGAATATACCAATAATTACTTTTTTATGCATAGCACAAATGCTCTGATGAGGTCCGCAGTTACCAGTCCGCAGGATTTAATCAGTGCCCATGTGCTCGAGGCTATACTTCAGAACAGCAGGTATAACCCTGCCATTGATACCAATCTTTTATTCGCCGAACTCGCACTATATTATGAAAGATTAAACGACAGCGCAGCTACGAAGAAGTACTTAGCCAAGATAAACTTCTCAACGATTCTAACCAGACAATTCGCTCCATTCGACATGGAAGGCTACAGGAAGGTTTCGCCAACATACACTGGATTTGCCAATTCGCTTACAGAATTCTTATTGAGCAAAAAGGCTAGCAGGTACCTGAATATGGAACAGGCACCTGGCAAGGTTGTAGATTCGATATTTATCCGGCAGTTTGTTAAGGGCTTGCCGATAAACATCCTCCAAAGGAATGTGCTGCTGCATGGCATTGAGTTTTCGCAGGCTGAGGGTAACGATGCACTGTCAATTGCCCTGACTGATACCTTGCTGAACCGCTTTGTGCAAACGAACAACAAGTATGGCAACAAATTCTTTGAGGTGCTGGGGCGGTATGGGACGTTGGGGTGCAATACCATAGCCCGGCAGCTGATGAAAATTCAGGAAGATGAAAACAAGCTAACCTGCCTCGCCTACATGATCAGAGGGGTTGCAAGTACAGGGAACTATTATTCAGCCCGTTCCTTCATTCCTGATTACGCGTCATTATCAAATCAATTAGATTATTATAGCTTCATATTGCAGGACAAAATTGTTAAGTCAGGATCAAATCTAGATGGATGGTCGTCAATGGATGAGCGAAGTAATCCTTATCTCGATTACGAAACAGGACTGTCCAATTAGTGGTCGTTTTTGGTTTAAGAGTAATGAGAATAGATATTTTTAAATTGTTATATTTGGGCCTTTAGGCAGATATTTCCGAAACGAAAGGGGAAATATCGCTTGAAAAGGTAAGTGCGCAAATCAGGCAGATGTCGTACTTAAATAGCAGTAAGAACATTATATGTAAGAAATGAATTATTGATCATTCAAAGTAACCACAATGGCTTTATTAAATAGGATAAGGGTTATCATTTTCGCTTTCATGGTTTTTGGAGCATTTGCCAACTTCGCTCAAAATGGGTGGGGATTAAGTGTTATTCTTATTTCCCAGTCCTTGATATGTCTTTCATTTTTTGTTCAAGCCGTAATGCACATGTTGCCTACCTTTCGTTTGGAGAACCGAAGGAGTATAAATTACATCGAAGGTGTGTTGGCAACCCTAACAACTGCGACAATCCTGTTTTTTGCACCAGATGTGGATAATCCGTTTTTGAGTGTACTTTTATGTGTTATTGCACTGGGCATTTTGTTTCCAGCGCTCTTCCTGCTAACTGAACTACTGTATAAGTTTATTTCTCAAAGCAAGGAGGGAAGTCTTTCTGGTGTAATGGAGAACTATTTCCTGTTTGTTAGTTTCCTTGGTGCGGTATTCAAAAATATGTTGTGGCCGGGGGCTTCTATGCTTAGTGTACTAGGGATAATGTTTCTTTTTTTATATTATTTTATTTCGGGTGTAAAATTCATCAATGACAATTATACGAAAGGAAGATTGCTTGTTGTGACTCTAAGTCTGGCAGTGTTATCAACGTTGTTTTTGGGGCTTTCTGTTTTGTTTGCAATACAGCACTGGTTCGGTGGAAAGCAGATGCTTTATTCAGGGTTTGTCATATCGTTTTTTGTTATTTTATTTTCCGTCAGGGGTAGGTTCAGTTTTGAAAATAGACGGATGAATATTTTTGAAGGGTTCCTACTTTATAAAAATCATATTTTGGTGATGTACATAATGGCATTGGTATTCTGTTCCTATCGCACATTAGCTGATTACGACGTTGCTCCTTCCTATTATTCACAGTATTACCCGGCTTCGGTTGATAAATTTCGGAATTCTGGACAGGTTGGGAAGGCTGCCGAGATCAGTAATGTATATAATGATTTTATCATCCACAGCAAGAGTAATGGGTTTGAGGGACAGCAGAGATAATGATTTCACCTGCTTTTCTCTTTACTCAAAAACCACCTTCCCGAGATAACTCTGCCCATTAACACTGATGTTCAGGAGGTAAAGCCCCTTGGCTATCAACGGAATTGTGATGGTTGTTTTATTGGTCCATTGGGTAGCAATTGCGGAGGTTTTGAAAATGGTTTTTCCGGTTATGTCTGTGAGGTTAATCTTCATTGTTGTACCAGCATCGGCATACCAGGTGATATTGATGTTGTCGTTTGCCGATGGGTTCGGATAAAATATAGGCACAGAGTTTGCATCGGGTATTTGTACGACTTGCACGGGTAAGGTGATGGTTGTGCCATTGTTCAAAATGGCGGTCAGCCTGTACTTTATAGACACCGGGCCTGTTGTGATACCGGGCGGCAGGTCAGTAAACTTATATCGGTGTCCATGCATGCCCAAGGCTGCAGGGGTATAAATGGTATCGAAACTGCCGCCGCCTTTTTCTCTTTCCAATATATAGTGATTCACATTGCCGTCGGTAAAGGAAGTCCAGTTGACAATTACGGTATTCCTGTCAATAGCAGTTGCGTCAAACGTAATGGCAACCCCGGCGGAATCCAGATTATCAACCCGGCGAATAGGGGAGTAGTGGATGTCGGTTTTTCCCTTCATCGTCCATTTAAGCCGGTAATACAAAACTGGTGCTGCCGGAAAGACTGACGAGTCGGTTTTGGCATAACTTGCTGGAGACGAATTCTGGGGTACGGCCGTGAAAATAGTCGGGAAGCTGGTGTCGTTATAAGAGCGTTGCAGCATGTAGGTAGCAACGCCGGTATCTATTAAAGATTGCCAGTTGATTTGTGCATCATTTTCTTTTCGAATTGCGGTAAAATGGAGATAATCTATTCCGGCGGGCACATTTCCGGTTGGCCCACCATCATTGAACCAGAATTCGGAGAATGGTTTTGCCTTGAACTCGGCATAATATCCGTCGTCAAAGGGTACCCATTTTATGTTTTTATAAGGGTAGAAAGTATATGTGCCACCGCTGTCATCGGCCAGTGTGTTATTTTCGGTCTGCATGTTTCCCGGGTTGTCAAACTGCGTGATGCCCAGCGAATAGGCATCTGCTATTTTATTACACGACAGGCAGCTGAGGTCATTGTATGCGGCCACCACATCACTATCTTTCAGGAATAGGCGAATACCAATGCTGTCAGCTGGTGCGACCGGGGCTTGAACCAAATAGCTACGTGGAAATGTGTATTGAGTTGCTCCGGGGTTATATATTGTATCGTGTTCATATAGTGACACAGATGTACTCGCGATCGTCTGGGTAGCTGGGTTTATAGATGCCACCAGTTGATTTGAGGATTGGAGGAAGTTCACCCAATTGTTACCACTCAGGTTCATGGTTACTGTGGTGCTGTTGGTTGGGAAGACTCCCCACTTACGATCGAAAATGTGTATGTCGTCTATCGCAAAGCCTTCAAACGTTGCCCCTGGATCTGAATTCAGCGCAAACCTGAAATTGATGGTTTGCCCACCACCTACCGGTAGCGGGATTGGGATGGAAGCAACATGCCACCGGGTGAATCCGTTTGTATTCCATGCATTGAACGTGGAATCATACCAATTGGTACCTTGTCCTGCCTTGCCAAGTTTTGTCCAGGTCACGCCGTCATATGTGTATTCAATATATGCTCTGTCGCACAGTGTATTGCCACAATTTTCAATGTCTAATGCAGCACTGTAGCTCAGCATTGGGTTGGCAAGGCTACCGATATCGAAGCACGGTGAGTACAAGTAAGATTGTTCCAGGTTGTTATATCTTCCCTTTAGGTTGGTTTTCCATGCCTTCATGCCGCTGGCTGCTTTATTAATGCTGGTAGATGCAGGAGTTCCATATTGCCATGAATTGCTGATACCATCGCTATAATATCCTCCATCGCCAGTCTCGAAATTTTCCAGGTATGGATAAGTAGTAATAATTGGGTTGTTTCTGAATTTGTAATGCAGCAAAGAATCATTCAGTGCATAGGTATCGCCGGGAGCGGTAAGCCATACATCTAGTTTATGTGTTGTTCCCACAGCTACCGTGTAAGTCATAGGGAATGTAAAGTTGATATTGCTTTTTGCAGTAATGGAATCAATGGTGCCCGATTGAACGGTACCACTGTCCAGGCTATAATTCAATTGAATATTGTGCAGTGTGTAATTCACACCATTGTGTACTTCAACAGTCACCGATTGCGGCCCGGTTAGGCCACAATTGGTAGGTTGCGGTGTTACGACCTGAACCAGTTGGGCGTCATTAGCCACAGTATATATTTTTACATTGTCGAATGTAATGCCATTGCCATAGTTTGCTGCTGCGATAACTGAGGTGTCATTTTGACCAAACGCCAGCTGATAACTGCTGGAGAAATTGGTACTTTCAAATCGGGCGGCATCGGTAAGCGAGATCGATCTTGCATGGTTCAGGAAGCCAGGGTAAGCGTTCAAGTCATAATAAAATAACGGAGACCAAGGTATCATGTCGTTAGAACGAACGGAAACCAGGTTGCCGGTTGCCGTTTGGGGGAAACCATGTAATACATAATCAAAGTCCATTCTAATTTCTGATGTGGCAGTATCATAAGCGCCAAGGTTGAACGTTCCAACAAGCATGTTCTTGCTGCCACTTCGCACATTCTGGTTTTCATCAAGACTAATGGACCTGTTTCCGCTAATAGTGATTTCGTCACTTACAAA
>CANCOG010000411.1 GCA_947379685.1 Flavipsychrobacter stenotrophus
GTTAGCGTATCAATGACCCCTAACCCAGCAACAGACCAGGTAACTATCAGCTTCACAGCAGCAACAAAAGCAGCTACCAGCATCAACATCATGAATGTATCTGGTGTAAGCATCATCAACAGGGACCTTGGAACAGAACAGAGCGGAAAAGTAACCATCTCCCTCAGCGAATTGCCAGCAGGTATCTACATGGTAGCCATCACTTCAGGCAACGAAAAGAAAGTTCAGAAATTAGTTAAAGAATAAGAGAGAGGAAGAAAGCCCTGTAACCGTTGGAGAGCGGGAACAGGCAACAAACGAAGGGCTGTCTCATAGGAGAGAATGTAGACAGCCCTTTTCTTTAAAAAGCGAAAATCGCAGACCAACAAAAACTTAAGGTCAATACATAAAAAGCCAAACTTCACAATCAAAAATTCACTCGTATGCTGGTTACCATTTGCTTTATTCGTTTCATGTCATTTTTCATTAAAAACCAAAAAAATGCCGACAGGCTAAACTCCGAAAAGCAGAACTTCAAACCACAATACTCAGGAATTTAAGCAGGTTACAAATGGTTAGTAAATGGATATCTCGCGCCTGCGGAAGGCTCGGGATATTTCATTTTAAGACTATCCCTTAGGCTGTGAAACTTTGCTGAAATACCCTCGGGCTGGTTTTGTGCTACACATGTAATTTTTCGCCCAGCGCTATGCCTGCTCATTATTGCATATTGGCTTATCTTCACCATAATTTTAGAACATGAATATTGCACTGATAGGATACGGAAAAATGGGTCATGCGATTGAAGAGATCGCTGTGCAAAGGGGGCATACCATTGCATTGCGCATCACCTCTGCCAACACCCATGAAATTGATGCTGAGCATTTGAACAATGTGGACGTTGCCATTGAGTTTACCCGCCCGGAATTTGCGAAAGATAATGTGATTTCATGCCTTGATGCAGGTGTAAATGTGGTTTGCGGTACCACTGGCTGGAATGAAGAACTAGCTGACGCACAGGTCGCCGCAACAGCAGTGCACAAGGCATTCCTGCATGCATCAAACTTCAGTATCGGCGTTAATATTTTCTTTGAGATCAATAAGATGCTCGCTACATTGATGAACAGCCAACCGGAGTACGACGTTTCCATAGAGGAGACTCATCATACCCATAAAAAGGATGCACCAAGTGGAACTGCCATCACGCTTGCGGAACAAATTTTGCAACGACTCGATAGTAAGAAAACATGGGCGCTCAACTTTGTAAACAATCCAAACATACTGCCCATTGTTGCGCACCGCATAGAAAATGTACCAGGTACCCATGTAGTGAAATATACTTCTGAAATTGACGACATTGAGATCATTCATACCGCTCACAGCAGGGCCGGATTCGCGCTGGGTGCTGTTTTGGCTGCTGAGTTTTTAGCCGGGAAGCAAGGTGTATTCTCCATGCAGGACGTATTGGGCATTAAGTAATCGGATATCAATTTCCAGAAATGAAGCTATACCAAATTCCGATTATTGTGTTGTTATCCCTCGGTTCCGCAGGAACACTTCAGGCAGGAATGCCAAAGGATGCACCTGCACTCAGCAGGAACGACAGCATGTTGAACCGGGAATGGATTGGACCCGATGGCGCATACCTGGAGATAAAAGGCATTGCTGCATTTCTTTCGGTTGGGTATAGGCATCGTAAGACGTTTATTGAACTCAGGGACACCTTACTAAATATGAACAGATCTTACGCCAATACCCCAGGTCATGAGCAAGCTTCTTCAGCTGACGAAAACTTCAGGATACTCCAGTTAACCGGAGATACCTTAGCGCTAAAGCCCATCAACCAAAATGCTGCGAAATTATTCAAGACCGGTGGGCGTGTGTTGTTTGTAAGCAGGCGCTATTTTGCGACCACACCCTTTAAGTTGCAGGCAATAGAATATTCCTGCGCAGGGGGCAAGCGCCCCGGGAGCGTGCGAATTAAGATTGATAGTGCCGGAAAGTTGCAGTTCAAAAGTGTTGGACGTGTTGCTGATCCAAAGGGCTTTTTCAAAGGTCAGTTATCAACTGCTCAGTTGGACACACTCAACAGGTTTTTACAAAACAGCGCCATAGACCGTTTCAAAATGTCCTGGTTGCTTGGCTTTAAAGATGTGGATACATACACCTTTAAAATACACTATAACAATAAGGTACTGGAGGAGACCGGCAATATCGTGCCTTATTTCGGCGTTGATCTGAGAGATTTTCTGGATAGAATATACCAGGAGGTGACTTTGGAACGAGGAAATGATGATGCCGAAATTCAATAATTGGTTACACGGGCTATTTAAAGGACTATATATCATCGTCGTTCCTTACATTTGGTTAAACAACTTTTTTATGAAACAGTTTTTTGGGTTAATCATTGTTGCTGCTGCACTTTGCCTTACTCCATCCTGCAAGGAAGGCGTAGATAATGACGGGAAAACGCTTATTCTTCAGGATAGTGTAGTAACCGTGTTGGCCACCTGGCAGGCTCTGAAGATAAAAGTTGACGACAACAAAACCCAAATGAATGTCATTGTCGGTGACGCTACGTTCTACAAGGCTTCGGCTGAAGAAAAAGGCAAAAAAGCTCTAGAGCTCGGCCGCATGATCATCCGCATTTATGGAGCAAACAGTTACCTTGAAAAAGGCAATCTCATTGTCACCAATGACGTAAAAAATAACTCTGAAACACCCGCCGATGGCATCAGTACGCCGATAGACTTTGTTGCATTGAAGAAGGAAGCTGGCGGGAAATAGATATCCTGCTAACTGCTTTAGTAAATTTGAAAATGTCTTTGGCAAAGGATGCAGGCCATACAGTAGGCATATAAAATATTTCACGGATGACCGGTACATTCTTCAGGTATAATGTGCTAGCACTTGGCATTTTCGCAGCAATTCTGTGCCAATCATGCACTAACCACGTCACCACTAAGGAGCCTGAAAAAAAGCAAACTGCCGCTCTAATAGATTCATCAGAAACGCAGGGGTTAAATGATACCGTTAGAAAAGTGGTCTACCATGATTCCATCTTTCATGTGGAGGCATCGAACTGTCAAAATTGGGGTACTATTTTCCTGAAATACGGTAGGTACACTGGTATGATCGATAGTGTTTACCTTGATTATTTGTCGGAGTTTTATCTGTTAACTGATAACCATCAGCTAGTTGAAAAAAGATACTATCAACTTGGTGACAGATTGTTCGTTGCCTTTTACTCTGACCTGACACGAGACAGAAGTTTAGACGAGTTTCGTATGGCAGGAGAAAGCTTGAAATATGTCCGATCCTGGGGTATCAGCCGCGATGCACTATTTATCTATCCGAAATGCAACGTGATCATAAATACAAAAACCTACATGGTTGAAGATGGTTTTCTTGATGTTTATATCAAGAAGGAAAACTACAGGACCTTCCATAAAATTGAAAAGAAACTGCCGAAAGCCGACAGTTTCGACCTTTATTCTTTTGGCAGTGATTCAATACATAATCATAGAGCAGCAATGAAAATTATTGCTGCGCTGAAACTGAAGTAATGACATTAAAATGGTGTATTTCATCTTTGGTTGTAATTGGATTGTGCTGAGGCGTATTTAATATCCTCGCTGCAGCCATTGTCATTAGCTTCCTGGTTTCCTGGCTGGAGGACGACATGCCAGTACCAGCAAATGAGATCGCCGCCAGGGTTCAGCAGCTGGTAATGGCTATGGTACCACAACTGCTTAGTTGATGCTGTTGTCGATATCCGCTTTTTGAAAGAGAGTTGGTGCTTTTTGCGGACAGACAATATCCTTAACTTTGTGAGGCATGGAAAATTTACCCTCACTACTTTTTTGCCGGAACCCGCTGGAGCCAACTGAAGTTGACCCAGACTTTAATCTGGAATTTTTTAGTGCAGCGGCAAATGGTTTTTCGTGTAACCTGGTCGACTTTGATGCGCTTGTCAGCGACGGCAATGCAAATTCAGCGTTAAGGAAGCTGAAAGCTGCGAATTCCACCACCAACATTATTTACAGAAGATGGATGCTAACGCCTTTTCAATATGCTCAATTGTATGATGGACTGCTGGAGAGGAACTATATCTTAGTCAACACTCCCGAAGAATACCAGAATTGCCACTACCTTCCCGATAGCTTAAAATTCATTCAAGGGCAAACTCCGGAAACGATTTTTCAACCAATTGACGGAGATCATAATCTTGCTTCAATTGTTGAATTGGCGAGTGTTTTCGGTAGCCGCCCGGTGATTATTAAAGATTATGTAAAATCGGAAAAACACGACTGGGAGACTGCCTGCTTTGTGCCCGACGCATCAAACACTTCCCGGCTTACGGAAACGATTAATAATTTTCTGAAGCTTAGGGGCAAGTACTTAAACGTTGGTATCGTTATAAGAGAGTTTGTCAGTTTGAGAGAATTGGCAACGCATTCTTTGAGCGGTATGCCCCTCAAAGAGGAATACCGCCTCTTTTTTTTGAAGGGTAAACTATTGGGCGTTTTTGATTATTGGGAAGAAGGCGACTATGGCCCATCTGAAATTGATACAAGCGCTTTTGAAGAGCTCGCGGCAACTATAAGCAGTAACTTCTTTAGCATGGACATTGCACGCAAGGTAAATGGTGAATTTATCATCATAGAACTTGGCGATGGCCAGGTTTCCGGACTACCTGAGAGCGTTGACCTGGCTGAATTTTACCGTCAAATCAAACGGTGCTGGAGTTAAGTTTCGTAATTCGTTTCAGCTTTGGGTGTCCGCATCCCGCGTGTCCCCTATTTCCAACAATTCCCACCCAATATGTAAATAATTGTCAGTAATTAATTATCTTCGGATTATGTGTAATAAAGCGCGTAGCAACGCGTTATCTTCAATCACATTAAAAACACCCGAAAATGAAAAATACTATATGCTTATC
>CANCOG010000412.1 GCA_947379685.1 Flavipsychrobacter stenotrophus
ATAGCTTCCACATTTGTTCACGGGTTACCTCATTGGTGATTGTAGCGTGCGATTTTGTCCACATGTTCGTAATTTTTTAGTAAATCCATTTATTGTAAGTGCAAATATAATAAGTGTACTTATAAAAATCAACAAAATCTGCAAAAAAATTGAAACAGACAACGCAAAAAAATAAACGCTCCGGATGGAGCGTTTAAGTATAATAAAAGTCGATATTTAAAATAAATGCTTAGGCCTGAACAAGTGTATCCAATACCTTATTCATGCTGCGTACAGCTTCTGCAGATTTGTTGAAAGCTTCCTGCTCATCGTCATTAAGTTTGTAGTCGATGATCTTTTCCCAACCTTCGCTGCCAATAACAACAGGCACACCCATACAAATATCATTCTGACCATACTCACCTTCCAGTAATACGCAGCAAGGGAATACTTTCTTCTGGTTGCGTACAATTGACTCAACAAGTGCAGCACCTGCAGCACCCGGAGCGTACCATGCACTGGTGCCCAGCAATTTGGTCAAAGTTGCTCCACCTACCATTGTATCAGCAGCAATTTGTTTCAGTTTGTCTTCGCTGAGCATGTTGGAAATAGGAGTACCATTTACAGTTGCAAGACGTGTAAGCGGAATCATGGTAGTATCACCGTGACCACCTATTACCACAGCGTGCAGGTCGTTCTGAGAGCAGCCAAGTTCTTTCTGGATATAGCATTTGAAACGCGCACTATCCAGTATTCCGCCCATACCAATAATACGATTCTTTGGCAGGCCTGTTGATTTCAGGGCCAGGTATGTCATCGTATCCATTGGGTTAGAGATCACCACAATGATCGCGTTTGGAGAGTGTTCCAGCAGACTTTTGCAAACATTTTCAACAATACGTGCATTGGTACCAATCAACTCTTCGCGGGTCATACCTGGTTTACGGGGAATGCCGGAAGTGATCACCACCACATCAGAATTTGCAGTTTTGCTGTAATCATTGGTTACACCTGTTACACGCGTATCAAAACCGAGCAAAGAACAAGTCTGGGTAATATCTAAAGCTTTACCTTCAGCAAACCCTTCCTTAATGTCCAATACGACCAGTTCTTCTGCAAGTTGCCTGCGGGCAATGTTGTCAGCACAGGTTGCGCCAACGGCTCCCGCGCCTACTACTGTAATTTTCATTTACGTATGATTTTGTGGTAAAAATAAAATTTAACGCTGCAAAGATAATTACCCCGACACAATAATTAGCTGATTTTAGTTATAGAGTTATTAAAAGCATCGCCAGGACTAATTAATGCCCTTAAAACGGCTAAATCATAATTGAGCAGTCAAAAACCGGATCCATTCGAACTTGTAATTGTTGAAATCCGCTTGATGAACGAATGGAGGTCGCCAGTTTGTATATTGGCAATAAATGAACATCATTTAATATCAATTTTGCCCTTAATTTTGCTGAGTATCTTTCATTATTTCTCCTACAACTACTCAATTATTATTCATGAGAAAAATATCAATTTTAATAGCGCTGTTTTCTGTATTAGTAATATATAACGCAAACGCACAAAACTGTTGCAAGCCCTCGTTGAGTATGAAGGCAATGGCACTTATGCCAGATTTTAAGGCTGCCCACGAAGCTCCCTTGCCATTTAATTTCACCCCGGTAAATGGAAAAATGATGACCTTCCCGGTTGCCGGAGGCACGAGTGGCGGAGCGTTTTTTATCCCGTCAAAAAAAACTTCTAATAAAGTGCTCCTCGTATTTCATGAATGGTGGGGGCTGAATGACTACATAAAGCAGGAAGCTGAAAAATTGCAGGTATCCCTGGGCGATGTTGACGTTTATGCAGTAGACCTTTATGACGGCAAGGTAGCCAGTGAACCCGAAGAGGCTGGTAAATTAATGGGCGGATTAAAGGCAGAAAGAGGCAAAGCAATTGTTGACGGACTGATAAAGCATATTGGCACTGGAAAGAAGATCGCTACAATAGGTTGGTGTATGGGCGGCACCTGGTCATTTAATGGAGCCATGGGCGCCGGAAACGAAGCTGTTGGTTGCGTGATGTATTATGGCTTTCCTGAGGCAGATGATAAAAAAATAAAACCACTTAAGGCTGACGTCCTATACATTCGTGGCAATCAGGATAAGTTTATCACCAAGGAAAGCGTCGATCAGTTTGGCACCCGTGTAAAGGCTACAAAACACAATTTCACCCTGCACAGCTACGATGCACCACATGCATTTGCCAATCCAAGTAACCCAAAGTTTGATAAGGATGCATCGGAAGAAGCCTATGGCATTTCCGTCAAATTTCTTAAATCGAAACTAGGACAGTAAGAAACTCATAACAAGGACCCGAGTCCAGGTTAAAGACATCACATTTGACGGCAAAAAGACTTTACCAACAGTTAGCTAACTGATAAACCACGTCTTCATGTGTCCCTTGCTCTTAACCTCAATCCAGCCACGGCTTATGAAGGATATCTTACTGTCACGCTCAAAAGGAAATGCTTCTACTTCATTTTTGAAATTGTCGGTACAATGTATTTCACCTTCCTTGCCGGTCGATTCCATGCGGCTTGCTGTGTTTACTGCATCGCCCCATAGGTCATAAATGAATTTTTTCTTGCCAATGACACCCGCAACAACTGAGCCACAGTCCAGTCCGATCCTGAAGTGGATCTCTGTACCGTCTTTCGCGGCAAACCCCTTCATCGTTTCCTTAATTTCCAGCGCCATAGCAGCGGTAGCTGCTGCATGGTCCTCGCGCGGCTCCGGTAAGCCGGCAACTGCCATATAGCAATCTCCAATTGTTTTTATCTTCTCGAGCCCATGTTTTTCTGCCAGGGCATCGAAAAGGGTAAAAACTTCATTAAGAATGCTCACCGTTTCCTTGGGGTCCCGGTCTTCAGAAAACTGCGTAAAACCCGCCATGTCTATGAACATGATTGAGGCATTCTGAAAATGATCAGCAATAGGGTGTTCTTTCTTTTTCAGGCGTTGGGCAATTTTGCCGGGTAAGATATTCAGCAAGAGGCTCTCCGATTTTTTCCGTTCTCGACCTATAAATATAATAACGAGAACCAGGCCGATCATTCCAATTACAAAATATACTCGTTCGTTACGCTTCTTATCAATAGATAGTTTCGCAAGTTGGATCTCCTTGTTTTTTAGTCGTATGTCAATGTTCTTCAGTGCGAGGTCGCGCTGGTTTTCTATTTGCTTGAGTCTGGTATTATTTTCAGTTGAAAAAATGGAATCCTTCGTATTTGAATACTGCATGTAAGCTTCCAGAGCCGCCTTATAGTTTCCTGAAAGCGCATATACCTTTGAAAGCGTCTTATTGAATTTTATTACACCCTTTAAAAAACCCAGCTCCCTGCAGGCTGCGATACTCATATTGAGATAATAGACACTTTTATGCAGATTGGCATAAGGGCCTGCTGGCACAAGGCTGTCGGATATTATATTACCCTTAGTATATTGCGCAATGAAGTAATAGGTTTCGCCTATATTCCCCAAATTTACAGCAACCCCATTTTTGTCGCCCAAGGCCTGATCTATACGTAAGGCCCTGAAATCGTAAGCAAGTGCCTTAGCATATTTTTTTTGCGAGGCATACAGGTTGCCGATATTACCCAGATTAATAGCTATACTTTTATTATTCCCCAGTGACTCATTGATTCTCAGTGCCTTCAATAAATACTCGAGGGCCCTGTCGTAATCGTCTTTGTGCTCATAAATTGTACTGATGTTCCCGAGGTTCTGTGCTATTCCTTTTTCATTATTTAGTGCTTCATTGATCTTCAGTGCTTTTTGATAATATTCCAATGCCTTTGCATAGTCGCTTCGGTTTTGGTACACCAGCCCAATGTTACCGAGGTTGCTGGCAACACCCGGTTTATCGTTCAACTCTTCATTAAGTGTCAGCGCCTTAAAACAATGATCTAATGCCGAAGGATAGTCTGCTTTACCAAGATAATTGATGCCCAGGTTACTGTTGGACATTGCAATTCCTTTTTTCCAGCCCAGACGGGTGGCAAGGTCTAATGCTGCCTCGCCGCAAATAATGCCGCTATCGGTATTGATCACATTGTAAGAATAGGACAGGCCATTCAGCAATATTACTTTGTTGGTATCATCCTTGGCCTGTGGAAGTTCATTAGTCAATGAATCAACCCGGGGCTGCGCCTGTTTTTGTGCAAAACTTACCGTAGAGAATAAAACGCAAACAACCGCACTCAAAAAAAATCTCTTTCTTCCTAAGTATGGGCAATTGGACAATATAAAACAAACTGATTTTGACATGCTGTTAACTAACTATAAAAATCGTGCCAACGCCAGGTGTGCTTAGCGTCAGATGAAGTTGGGCTGGTAAATTCTCTTTTCAATTGAATATTTTGTCCTTCCGCTATAGTTAGACGCCAATTCCTTAACTTTAATTCACTTTTGTAAGATTATTAGATGGCAGGATTAAAAATAGGGCAATTTTGTACTTGCAAGACATTGTATGGAGTTCTAATCTTTCTCCTGACAACCGTATTCTTTTTGGTATGTTCGCTTCAATCCTGCAAGAACGCCAGCGGGATGTTAACACCTTATTCTGCAACCGACACACTGCGTAACAAAGATAAATTCCTGGTAAAAGCATTGACAATGCCCGTGGATAGTATTGTAGTTGTGAAGCATTTCAGGCATATGTATGTGTTTAATGAAAAGAAATTGTTGAAGGTGTACCATATTTCACTGGGTACTTCTCCCATTGGCCCGAAGCACTTTCAAGGAGACAGGAAAACACCTGAAGGTATATACTACATAAATGGAAAGAACCCCAATAGTCAGGCTCATAAATCATTGGCAATCTCTTATCCCAATGATAACGATCGTAAATATGCCAGGAGCTTCGGTCAGCCTACCG
>CANCOG010000413.1 GCA_947379685.1 Flavipsychrobacter stenotrophus
GGTGCCATTGTGAGCTCGAACCTGTTTTCGCCTTGTGTCATTTTATCTGCAGTAATTGAGAAACGATATTCAGTTCCCTGCTGCAGCAAAGTATATTGTTGCAAAAATTTGTCGTGCAAGTAAACCATGCCACCTTCAGGAACTGCAATATTTTCCGCCCTGATAATGTATTCCTGAGCATAGTTACTGTTCATGCCCAACGGAATAACATCTTCAACTTTATAAGGACGGGCATCAATAGCCAGTTTATGGTTATCAGCAGAAAGACTGTAGAAATTGAATTCAGAGCCAGATGGCTTGCCTGCATCGAACTTGCTATCCTCATTCCCAGTTGCACCTTCATCAAAACGAACGTACAACATATCGTAAGGATGGTAGTTGGCATCATACACGTATAATGATACAAATTCATTCCTTGACTTCATAAGGCTGTACCCACTGGTAACATTTGCTGATTTGTTTGCTTCAGTAAAGTTGAGCAGATCGCCATTGTTTGCTGCCCTTACCTGGAAGGCGTCATTTGTCTGCAGGTAATAAGGAACAGCCACGGGAGTACCTCCAACAGTAGCATAAGGTATTGCCTGGAACTGACCGGCTGCACCAAGGAATGGATTCCAAATATAGAATGAAGAACCGTTGATGCGGCCAGCTGCTGCAGCATTGAAAACAACTGTACCGATATCAACTGGAGATGGATAAGGATTGCCCACCATGTTGTAATCCTGAGCGGTGGTTGCACCCTTTGCCATTGGTATATCCTGGTTTCCCTGATTAACGGCACCATTTTGCGCCATAGTTGTTGAAGAAATTACCAGGTATGGTCCAAAGCCCAGGCCTTCACCCTTTGCTCCACGGTAATAAACGCGGATACCCTGATACTGATGCAGCCTGTTGGTGTCATCGGCGGTTGTAGCGCTGGTGAAAGGCCTCCAACCCGGATCGCCAGGCATTGTAGAATTTCCTACCTGAGGATTGTACCTGTAAGCTGATGGCTGGTTAGATGCAGTAGTTGTGAAACCATTTGTTGCGCCACCTGCGCCTGTAATATCGATATAAGGAGTCAGTTGATTGAGCCCAGTATAGTTGCTGAACGGATGTGCCCAGAAACGATATGCGCGACGACCGCTGGTCATGTACTGCATTACCTTTACATTTCCGGAAATCAACGCACCAGAACCAGGTATTTGTGCAATACGAGCTGAACCGGTTGAATCAGAGCTCAACACAAGGCTATCATTAGTCACCAAAGTACCCAAAGTAATAGTACAGGTATTTTTAACAAGCACTTTGCTACCAGCATTTATAGTTGCGCCCGATGCATTGTTCAGTTCAAAATAGTTTACAGCGCCCGAGCCGGTTATTGTTTGTCCGGCGCTGCCATTCAATATAGCTGACCCAACTCCGGTAATCGTCCCATTGTTAGTAAGATCTCCCTTGATATTTAACGTCGCACTGCTATTAACAGTCACTGTCACACCAGAAGCTACAGTCAGATTCCTTGTTGTACCAGAACCTGAAGCAGCAATAACAGGTGCATAAGTTGTCCCTGAAGGAATGGTCGCATCATCAGATGCGCCGGGTACAAACCCGCAAGACCAGTTACCAGCAGCATTCCAATCTGTTGACACTGTACCGGTCCATTGCATTGGTATTGGAGTTACAGTCACAGAACTGCCTATTCCTGTGGTACATACGGCGTTGTGCGCATTTACCAGAACATAAGTATGAGCCGAAGTCATCACGCCGGTCCCAAGAGAATAGCTTCCACCTGTCATTGTAGCGGTTGCAACAGAACCACCGTCTATGGTATAGGAAATATCCGCACCACTTGTACCTGTAAATACAATGTTAGTTGAGTAACCGCTGCATGGCGCAGTTGATGAAGTAATAGCAGATGTAGGGTTAACATAAACGCCCACTGTAATTCCATAAGTACTGCTGCCGCAAGTGGCATTAGAAACCGACAATGAGGCATGATAAATATTTGCTGCAATGCCCCCCGGAATAGCAACTGAAATGATACCACCAGATAGAGTTGCGCTTGTAACATCGCTCAAACCTGCTGAATGTGCAGTTGCGTCCCACACAATGCTATAGGTAGTTGGACTGCCTGTTGTACCTGAATAAGTAAGTGTAGCAGTAGTTGTACCCTGGCAAATGTTAGGGTTACCACCCAGGGAAATAGTTGGCAGTGTATTCAGCGTTACGCTGGTAGAAGATGTGGCATCAGTACAGCCGGTTCCTGTATAATGCAGGCTCAGGCTATAAGAATTAGTAGCTACCAAAGTTGGGGTAAGGGATGGTGAAGGAGACGTTGAACTTGTTGTAATAGTGATATCTGGCCCAGACCAGGTATAGGTAGCAGTGCCTGTACCTCCGGTAGTTGGTGCTGTTATTGTAAAACTGCTTCCCAGGCAAACATTTGCTGACGATGGAGTCATAGATGTAATTGCTGGCTGGGCTGCAACTGTTAAAGCTGCGGTTGCAGCACTTGTACCCAGGCAACCAGAGCCAGTATATTTTGCGACTACACTATAGGTACCTGAAGCTGCAGGTGTAACAGACACAGTGGTTGTACCGATAGAAGAAACTGTGCTGGAATAACCACCAGGACCACTCCATATGTAAGAAGAGAACGAGCCGGTACCACCAGCCAAAGAACCCGCAGTGAGTGTCACGGAAGTTCCAGTACACATTGCAGAAGTAGAAGGTGTAAGGCTGGATATTGTTGGCTTGGCAACAACAGTAACGGTTGTGTTTGCGGTATTACCTGTTGAGCAGCTGCTGTATTGGTCTACTGTAGTAACTGTATAAGCCTGGGTTGATGTAAGACCTGAAGAAGTTGGGTTATACACAACTGAACTGCTCAACGCTGTTGCTGGTGACCAGGTGTAAGAATAGCTAGGTGTTTCAAAACGCCATCCTTGTCCTACTGTAGCTACGGAATAAGATGCGTTATTTTCTCCCGGAGGAGTTAAAGCAGATGTTCCGGCATTATTCTGAACGCCACAAGTCATACTGTAGGCTGTACTTGTGCTTGTAACCATCAGATCAATAACATTAGAAGTTTCGTTCAGAATGATCTGGCCAGAATTGGTTTGTGACGTAGAACCATCGGGAACCGCATTGTAGCTGATAATGAATTTACGGTTAGGAGCAAACCCGGTAGAACCATAAGTAACGGAACCACTAGTTACCTTCATGTCATGCCAGAACAAAGCGATCATGTTACGTGGTACCCCAGCAGCGGTTGATGGCAGCGAAGCCGCAGTATAATAACCGCTTGTGATCAGTGAACCGAAATTCACATAACCATTGGCCGAAATATTTACAGTATTGTATGAAGTTCCGTAGAAGGAGAAATTGAATGGAATGGAAACATTGATACCACCATCGTCGTTGTCCGCTGACCATGCAGAAGCGCTTGTTAATGTAGCTGTAGGAGTAAAGCTCACTAATGAATATGGGATCGCAATAACAGAAAAAGCAGTTGGGTTGGTCACGCTGCCTGTGAGGCGCGATGAACCGCCTGAACAAATAGTTGCTGCACTTACAGTAGCGCCGGCAGTTGGTAGTGAATCAATTACTGCGAAAGTTTTAGCAACACTGGTGCAACCGCTTACGGTTACAGAAAATGAATAAGTACCCGCCCTCTTTGAAATTGCTGAAGAAATTGATGGAGAAAGACTGGTTGAAGTAAAGCCATTTGGCCCGCTCCAGGAATAGGTACCGGCTGCACCTACAGTACCAGTGAGATTCAACGTGCTACTAGTACAAATTGGTCCGTTATTACTTGCAGAAGCTGTTGTTCCGTTAACAGTAAGCGAAACTCCCACTGCACCACAACCTGTGCTGTAGGAAATATTAGACGATCCGGAAGTAACACCTGTAACTACTCCTGTAGAAGAGTTAATTGTAGCAACTGCTGTATTGCTGCTGCTCCACACTCCACCGCCTGTAGCATCGCTGAGCGTAGTTGTCTGCCCAACGCAAGCAGTCGGTGAACCTGGAGATATTGCTGCCGGACTAGTACTGCCAACGGTCATAGTAAAAGTAGCTGTACAAGTACCTATTGTATAAGTAATTATTGATACGCCAGACGATACGCTGGTCACCAAACCAGTCCCGGAACCTATTGTGGCAACTGAAGTAACACCGCTTGTCCATGTACCACCACCTACTGTATTAGACAAAGTAGTAGTTGAAGATGTACACATTGTTGTAGCCCCGGTTATTGCCGCCGGAGTTGTATTAACGGTGAACGAAGTTACAGTCAGCACTCCGCAAGGCGAGGTATAGCTGATGTTTACACTACCGGCAGCCACACCAGTTACTGTTCCGGTCGATGCGTTGACAGTAGCAGTTCCGGTAGCGGCACTTGTCCATGTTCCGCCAGATGGGTTGGCAGATAGCGTACTTGTAGCACCGACACATGCATTTGTAGTTCCGGTAACCGTTGGTGTACCGGTTGCATTTACTGTTATGTACGATGTAACAGCTGCTGCGCTTGTGCAACCAGTACCCGGGTAAGTAACAGTAAGGCTGTAAATACCACTTGCTGCAGTAGTTGTTGGGGTGAAAACAGCAGATGAAACTGAGGTTGAAGTTGCAGAAGATGTAAAGCCATTAGGGCCAGTCCAGGAATAGGATGTCATTGTACCAGATCCCGAAACAGTATCTATTTCTGAAAGCGTAATGCTGGTACCCACACAATCAGGATTAGGTGTTCCTGTAATGGAGCCGGCATCTGGCAGAGGATCAATGGTAGCAGTCACCGCGGTACGTGCGCTTGAGCAGCCGGCAACAACCTGCCAGTTGTAGAAGAAGAAATAATAAGGACTGAAAGTAGTTGAATTGAGGGTAATGGTGTTGAAATTAGATGTGTATGGGAATGCATTTGTGC
>CANCOG010000414.1 GCA_947379685.1 Flavipsychrobacter stenotrophus
AACTCCTTACTGCTGTGGAAACAAACCCAGTAATTGGCATATAACATTCGTACACCCCAATTCACCAGTCAGTTACGATAGCCATCAGAAAATTTCCTGTACCGCTGTAGTCAAAAGTTATAATTTTTAATGTTAGAGACTTTTTGTAACGGAAGGTCGACAACAGGTCTGTCAGAAAAATATGCTTTAGTAAGTTGATAGTGGTAATTTGCTTCTTTTAGGTACGAGCATACGACGGCGACAAACTAAGCCGTCTCTTGTGAAATTTTGTTAGCTTTTCAATTTCTCTTAAGCGATTGAATAAGCTCGATATACATTTACTACCTTAGCAAAATAAATTCGAGTAATAGCGCATGGTCATTTTGCATAAAATTGAAGACTTTCTATTTGAACTTTTTCCTAAGGCTAAGCAAGCAGGAAACAATGAAAGCGTGCTTGTGGAAGAAATAAAACAATTTTATTCTCATATGGGGGGGGTAATTCCACTCGTGTCTATAGAGGAGGGGTGGATTAAGATAGAGATCGATCTACCTAAAATTTATTCGCAAGATGCCGATTATAAAAAGGTGATAGCGTTTTGCGAAACTGGAAAGCTAAGCGAAGCCAAGAAAATACTTGCACTGCTGCTACAGAAAAACCCAACTAATTCTGAATATCATAGAGTATACGGACAGATTCTATCGGATCAGGGAAATGAGGAAGAAGCAATCAATTGCCTGATAGATGCGTTGCGATGGAACCCAAAGAATGCCTGGGCGCTACTGATGATGGGTAACATTTATGCACGGCATAAGGATGATATTGATACCGCAATGAAATATTATGACCAAGCGGCCAGAATTAATCCGAATGATAATATTGCGATCAATAATATAGGTGGTGCACTAATGCATTTGGGTAGGACTGCTGAAGCTAAGAAGTATTTCCAGGAAGCAATAAAAATTAAGAATAACTATCCTAACACCCACTATGCATTGGCCCTGATTGCAGAAATGGAAGGTGACTTACATTCCAGTTTATACAGTGCTATTCAGGCGATAAAGTTGAATGATAAAAAGGATGGGCTGTACAATAATTCCCTACGTCATGCCATTGATATAAGTGCGGCAATTATTAAGACTGACATCGGTCAGAAAGTATTCAGGGATTACAAAAATAAGCTGGAGTATGAGGGGGAGAAAATAATTGAGGTAGTTAAAGATGAAAGTCAACCCACCGCAGCCAAAATCGAATTTGCAGAGGTTCACAATCGGGAAGCGCACAGGATAAAATATAAGCCAAGTTACCCAGCAGTAGAACACCTCCTAATGCATGAGTTAGTCCACCTGGAATTTGTCATGGAAGCGAGGAAGGCGGGAATCAATCAATTATTTGTATCAACTCAGCACCAAAAAGCACTATTCATAAAGAATATTGAGACGGATATTAAACGGCTGAAAGTTCTCGGTTTTTCTGAAGATTCAATAGCGAAACTTTGCGTTGATTTGTTTGACGGAATCAATAGGCAGATATTCAACACGCCGATAGATTTATTCATTGAGAACTTTCTTTATCATGAGTTTCCTGAATTAAGGGCATACCAGTTTTACTCGTTGTATAACATGGTAAAAGAAGGCTTGAATGCAACGACCAAAAAGGAAATCGTTGAGTTGATGCCCAAATCAGTATTGTCTCAAAGTAAAATATTCAACCTGGTTTTTGCCCTTCAGTTCAAAGACTTATACGGGATAGACCTTTTAAGTGATTTCAAGGCCACTGGTTCGGAACTTAGTCAGGCGAATAAATTTTACAATGAATACTTAGAGTACAAGGATGACAGGAAGCCTGCGGAAGAATATGAGTTGGTCGCAAATTGGGCCGAGGACTTGAAACTAGAGAAGTATTTTGAGTTAATAGATGAGGAGAGTTATTTTAGCAAGAGAACAAATTTAGAGGGTCTCTTAGAATCTATAGAAAACGATCCTTACGATATCAAAACCAAAGACCCCTTTAAGGAACGTGAAATGAAAACGTTCCAAGAGAAGGCAAAATCAATCGGGACTAACATGGCAGTGGTAATGTTCATGGTTGACGCGCTCCAATACTTTGAGAAAATGCCGGTAGGAAAAGTCAAAGAAATTGCATTTGAGATTGCGAGATTAGGGACCCAAGGAATCCGACCTGATGCTAAAGACTATCAACTACACCTCATTTCCAATAAGAAGTTTTCAGGTTATCATTTATTGGCTTACTACTACGTGAGTTGGAAGATTGCAATTCCAGAGATGTTATCAAAACTTCAGCTACCCTATGACAATGAATATGATATGGCAGAAGGAATGTACAAATTGAATAAAAATGGATGACATTAAACTAATAATTGACGCGCTTGACAAATTTCGAAAGGAAAGAGACTGGGAGCAATTTCATAATCCTAAAGACCTTTCGATTGCATTAAGTATCGAAGCCAATGAATTAATGGAATTGTTTTTATGGAAAAATGCAGAGGATGCGAACGTTGAAAAAGTAAAGGAAGAGTTGGCAGATGTACTTTCATTTGCATTCCTTCTCGCGGACAAATACAAATTCGATATAAAGGAGATTGTATTGGATAAGATAAGCAAAAACGGCGAGAAATATCCAGTGGATAAGTCAAAAGGAACTGCAAGGAAATATAACGAACTATGAGTTTTAGCACAGCATTTGAAGTTCGTAGATATGATTTCAACTCAAACTTATTTAGTGAGTTCCAAAATTTGCATTATGCCAAAGATCTTTGGCCTCTTGTTTATGTATTAAGTGATGGTAATATCAAAGAAGCATATGTAGGGGAAACAACGGACGTCTATGCCCGAATGACCAGCCATTTAAGAAGTAATGCCAAGAACAAGCTGACTGCTATTCATTTAATTACTAGTGAAAAATTCAATAAATCTGCTACTCTTGATATTGAGTCAAATCTCATAAAGTACATATCAGGAGATGGTCAATATAAATTAGTGAATGGGAATATTGGGTTAGCTAATCACAACTATTATCAAAAAAAGACGGTTTACTGGGACATTTTTATCTCCATTTGGAACAAATTGAGGTCCGAAGGTGTTGCGCAACATTCAATAGACTACATTGACAATTCAGACTTATTCAAGTATTCGCCATACAAAACCCTTTCCCCTGAGCAAAGGGTAGGCTTACGTTCGATTATATATAATCTGCTTAGATCGGATATAAGAACTGTGATCATGGAAGGCGGAGCCGGAACTGGGAAAACTATCCTAGCAATATTTTTATTTAAATTGTTAAATACTGATCTTGATGACTTCAATTTGAAGGAATTCGGAGAAGACGAAGGTGAATTTATTCAACTAATCCAGGAAATTAAAATTGAATATCCCAATCCCCAAATGGCACTTGTTGTGCCGATGTCTTCATTTAGGAACACATTGAAGAAAGTTTTTAAGAATATTAAGGGATTGAATCCAGGTATGGTTGTTGGCCCAGCTGAGATAGCTAACAAAAGATATGATATCGTTGTGGTTGACGAATCTCATCGTCTTAGAAGGAGAGTTAATCTTGGAGCCTATTTTGGTTCTTTTGATAAAGCTTGCGAAAAACTAAATTTAAATAAGCATACCTGTAGCGAATTAGATTGGATGACAGACCAATCTGATAAGGTAATCCTATTTTACGATGAAAGCCAATCCATTAAACCATCTGATGCAAAGAAGGAAGATTTTGACACATTAAAGTCCCAAAAAACCACTATAGTTGAGCCTTTGAGGTCTCAGTTTAGGGTTAAAGGCGGGAACGATTACGTTAGTTATATTAATAAATTATTGACTTGCTCGTTGAATCCCGCAGATAAAGTGTTTAACACAAGGGAATATGAATTTGTACTTTTTGATTCGATAGAAGCAATAGTAAGACAAATTAAGCTGAGAAACGACGAAAGTGGTTTGTCAAGATTGATAGCAGGTTATTCATGGGAGTGGGTATCAAAGAATGATAAAAATCAGTTTGATATTAAGATTGACAATGTTGAGTTGAAGTGGAATAGCAGCAACGATGATTGGATAAATTCGGAAAACTCGGTTAACGAAGTTGGCTGTATTCATACAACCCAAGGCTATGACTTAAACTATGCTGGTATAATTTTTGGCAATGAAATCGGTTATGATAAAACGGAGAAAGAGATTGTAGTTCGGAAAGAGAATTACTTTGACAAAAACGGGAAGAACTCCATTTCAAATCATTTAGAGTTAAAGAGCTTTATTCTTAACATCTATAAGACGATAATGCTTCGTGGGATCAAGGGGACTTATATTTATGTATGCGATAAGCCTCTAAGAGAATATTTTTCCCAGTATATTACTCAGTTTAAAGAAGAGAAGATAGTAAATATTATTTCCAAAAAAGTAGTTATTCCATTTGAAAACTCGGCACCAATTTATAATCTGAAGGCTGCTGCAGGTAACTTTAGTGAACTACAAATAGTTAGTGAAAATGCTGAAGACTATGATTGGGTAGAGTTACCCTCAAGGTTTAAGAATGCAATGGACTTATTTGCCTGCAAGGTCGAGGGTGAGTCGATGAATAAAGTTATCCCCAATGGATCAATTTGCCTATTTCGAAAATACTCGGGTGGTTCCAGAAACGGTAAAATTGTCTTAGTCGAACACACAAGTATACAGGACCCCGATTTTGGATCTGGTTATACCGTTAAAGAGTACCATAGTGTAAAGTATCAGGATGATGAACAGTGGGAACATCATTCTATCCGATTGAAACCTCTTTCTTACAATTCTGAATATCAAGATATTGAGATTACGGGCGATGAATTAATTAGCCTAAAGGTTATTGGTATCTTTGAAATGGTTTTATGAAATAAAAGCTTGTGATTTTTAATTGTTAGCCGCCCGATGC
>CANCOG010000415.1 GCA_947379685.1 Flavipsychrobacter stenotrophus
GTGTTAGAATTTCTGTTCAATTTCCAAAATAATGAAGTTTTAAGTAAAGTGGCCGAGTTCGGTATTTGGTTAGTTCGGAAGCAACAGGCTTCAAAAAAATAAGACCAACCGGGACGATTGAACCAGTGAGCAACACAAAATTAGAAGCGTCTTTTGTTAGTTTGAGGGTAAGAACGTGTTGTGGAGATTCCTCCTGCGTCGGAATGACAAAGTTAGCGTTGGCTATTGTTGAAATGAGGTCAAGGACCTGATTAGGAAAAAGCCGCGTTAGCTGGTATTGGGGGGAACCTATTTATGACGGGCGTTACAAACGCCATGCCGTGGCATCCTCGTTAAAAACGAGGACGAGATGGGGTGGCCGAGTTACGTATTGGGTTAGTTCGGAAGCGAGATGCTTCAAGGTAATAGGACCGAGCGGGACGCTTGGACCAGTGGTGGAGAGTTGGGTGACCGAGTAACGTATTGGGTAGGTTCGGAAGCGAGGCGCAACACAGTAATAGGACCAAGCGGGACGCTGAACCAATGTAGGGTGAAGGGCAACCGCAAGGGATTGCCCCTACAAATTAAATATTCAATTTCTATTTATTGAAATGATGGAGGGCAACCGCAAGGGATTGCCCCTACGAATAGCTCCTAGCCACCGATGCCCAATTGCTCGCTTAATTGTAACATACGATCAATAGGTTTTTTTGCAGCTAGTCTTAAATCTTCATCCATTGTAATTTCAGGCAACTCAAATTTTAAACAGAGATACAATTTCTCCAGGGTATTCAATTTCATGTGGGGACAGTCGTTGCAGGCACATGCATTATCGGGTGGAGCGGCAATAAATGTCTTACCAGGCATGTTCAACCTCATCGTGTGCAGAATACCCGATTCTGTAGCAACTATAAACGATGAGGCGCTGTCTTCTTTTGTGTATTTTAATAACTGCGTGGTTGAACCTATGAAGTCGGCAATTTGTAACACTGCATCTTCGCATTCAGGATGAGCAATTAATTTTGCTTCGGGGTGCCTTACCTTGAGCCTGGTGATTTTCTCCAATGAAAATATCTCATGTACCATGCAGGCTCCATTCCATAATAACATATTACGGCCCGTAACCTTATTAATATAACCTCCCAGATTCTTGTCTGGTGCGAAAATGATTTTTTGATCGGCAGGCAAACTTTCAACGATCGCCTGCGCATTTGATGATGTACATATAATATCACTCAATGCTTTAATACCGGCAGAACAATTGATGTAGGATATCACCAGGTGATCGGGATGTTTGTCTTTAAATGTTTTAAACAAACCGGGAGGGCAGCTATCACTTAATGAACAACCAGCTCTCAGATCGGGCAACAATACCTTTTTACCGGGATTGAGGATCTTCGCTGTTTCAGCCATAAAGTGTACTCCGGCAAAAACAATGATATCGGCTTCGGTTCGTGCAGCATTCTGTGCAAGTCCAAGGCTGTCTCCTATATAATCAGCAATATCCTGAATATCGGGCTCCTGATAATAGTGCGCAAGAATGACGGCGTTCTTTTCCTTCTTCAATTTATCGATCTCCGCGAACAAATCGAGCGAAGGATCGAAATCGACATTCAGGTATCCATTTTTTTCTAAATTCTGCTTTGCCAGAGAGATATCCACAGGTATAATAACTTTAAGTAATTTTTTAAAAAGAAAAAGGCTATTACTATTAGTGTTGGGGATTAGGGGAATAATAATTTTCCTTTCGCTTGCAAAACTACGGGTTAATACTTTATCAACATGAAAAGCTGCGTTACCAACATGCTAAAAGTTGCTATAAAAAAGGATACCACCAAATTGATGTGAATTGTGGATTGGTGTGTTTACGGCTACATCTAAGAGGTTACTAACAGAGAAAAATGGGTTACTAACATTAGGGAACATGGAAGTGTGGAAGAGCTTGCATTTGCAGGTGTTAATAATAGAATAATACTGCTGTGTGTAAAAGGAGTGATGTTAATATCTTGGAAACGTGTTGGTTATCACTAACGAGGTGGTGGTAAATAAAATGGGGTGTGGTTGTCGTGATAAGGGAGTTTAATATGATGGTGATTTATACAGGTGTTTACACAGTAATTCACATTGGGCTAACAGGGCAATGTCATTGACTTAAGGTTTCGCGCCAAGACGCAGAGGCGCAGTTCCCAGTTAATTTAATCATCGTTCGGTTAATTTGAAGCAAAGCCGCAAAGAAAATCCTGTTAAGTCAATGACTAACAGGGGGGTAATTGGCGGATCCTTACGAATGTTTGAGACAAGTTATGTTGATTAGCTGATGGTGTCTGAAGGGTTGCTTTCAATTTTTAGTAAATTTTGGAGGCTTACCCGAACAGTGTGTTTATTTCGGAAGTAAATACTTCCTCAATGGCAGGACGAAGTAAATACTTCGACCAGTGGAAGACTTTATGCTGATTACCTGATGGTGTCTGAACGATTGCTTTCAATTTTTAATAAATTTCGGTAGCTTTCTTGAATAGTTTTTATTCGGAAGTAAATACTTCGACCAGTGGAATTTCGCGCCAAGACGCAGAGGCGCAGTTCCCAGTTAATTCAATCATCGTTCGGTTAATTTGAAGCAAAGCCGCAAAGAAAATCCTGTTAAGTCAATGACATAGCCCTAAAGGGGAGTGAAAACGATGGAAGTTGTTGGGGAAGTAATAAAAATTAGGATGGATGGGATTTAAAGAATTTAGGATTTGATTTTTGCAAATGGTTGCTTTCAATTTTTAATAAATTTCGGTAGCTTTCTTGAATAGTTTTTATTCGGAAGTAAATACTTCCTGAATGTCAGGACGAAGTAAATACTTCGACCAGTGGAAAGAGTTTATGCTAAACGGGGGTGTTTGTGGTAATAGGAATTCGGGTTAGAGACCAGTCTAACTATGCAGTTACGAGAACGCTACGCTAACTCTCTCGCCAGTGGAGCGGCTATCCCCAATATTTTATTTAAGCTTCTCCCTATAATAGTATATGCCCATGGGACGATTGGCATATTGAAATTCGGTACCTGTAATAATCAATTCGTTATTTTTTGTAAATGAGATAGCTGATCCACTGACAAAGTGTGTTGTAAAATTCGTCTTACTCAAAACATTTTGATGCGTATCCATTGTTAGTAAAGCAGGCGACGTCGTTATACTGGGTGGTTTATTGACAGCAATAGCATAAATAATATTTTCCTGAGAAATTTTTATAGTTTCATAATAGGCAGATTTCGAAAACGAGACTTGTTTGCCGCTTTTGGTGAAGACAGCCAAGTAGTGAACTCTAATGTTCCATGGACAAGAGCCGCAATATTTATTTTCCACGTAGTATACACTATCTGCATAATAATGAATGGCGTAATAATCACTGTTGCATGTCAGGTTGCTAATATGACCTTTTAAATTTCCTAATCCTGGTAAATCGATACTAAGGGCCAATTTCCAATTATGATCATAAGTACTTATGCGGGTAGTGTCATAAACAATGTACTGGTCGTCATATTCGTCGTACATTAAATGTGCGTAAAGTATATCGGCATCAATAGGAAAATATTGGCTTTTGCCAGCAAAGCCCAACGTATCATTTCTCTTTTCGTCAGTCATGTTGTACAAAACACCTGGACCTGTGTGCGCCGGACCACGGCCTGAATCCATGTCATAATAGACACACGAGTATTTTAAAAACGAAACGCTGCCATCCCTGTGCATAAATACGGCAACCGGCTTCAATTGCGGACAGCTATCTGATCTATAATTTATAGAATCAGGATTTAGGCCTGTTCCATCACAAAAACACTTATTGCTAATTACCTTACCATCGCTTTTATTGAAAAGGCTACTACATTCAATTCTTACCGGCCAGATTCCCCGAGTAGCCGCTTCCAGACAGGTTCCTGCAACATAATGCGTTACGAAAACAGCGTTGTTTTTAATAAAAATTCCGCTGACATCAGCAAATTTTTCAGGAATCAGTTGCTTCCACAATGTTTTACCTGAGCTGTCTAATTTAAATAAATACAAAGGTTGACTCATGCCGGTGACAGGGTCAACGAACTCTATTTCTGAGTCAAAGTCCATTCTTTTTACAAACAGATATATATTCCCGGCATCGTCAGTGGCAGAAAGCGGATTAACTAACCAGCTGTAGTTGCTGTTTTCGCAATAGGTGATCCGTTCGATTTGCGCGTCGGCCTTTATAAACAGGCTATTTGCTAAAATGCACAAAAGGAGTATCTGCTTCATTGGAAGGCTTTGTTCAAAAATAGATATAATTTTAATAATTGGAGGAATGAACTTGTTTGTGGGTATGTTCCTATCTATTAAAAGCCGGGTTAGGAAAATAAGGGGTTTTGTCGGTTTATATGCGATACTTACGGCATCGGTGTTATTATTTGCTGTTTGCTATAAATATGTGAAGCCATTGGCATCATTTGGTATGGTTGGTTTAGATTGGATGCTATAGGTAGTGTTTTTAAAAATCCTTACTTTTATTTTAAGGACTAAACGATTTATTTTTTGAGGGCGGAATTTACAAAGGAGACTAAACTGATACTTGCAGGGCGGGTTAATTACCGGTGCTGTTTTCCGGGCTGTGGCAATGTGACCATTGGTCCGGGTTCATTTAGTGATGATGAGGTTGTTGTGCTTGGGGAGGCTGCACATATTTATGCTGCATCGCCAAAAGGACCAAGGAGTAACAAGGGCATGAAGGCGAAGGACAGGCAGCTGGTGCAGAATGGCATATGGATGTGCAGGCATCATGCGCGGCTGATAGATGCTGACCCATATAGTTATAGTGCCGAAACACTACTTCTATGGAAGCAACAAGCGGAGGCACATGCGCTCAAGGCTGTAAAAAATAATGATGCGGGTGTTCATATTAATACGAC
>CANCOG010000416.1 GCA_947379685.1 Flavipsychrobacter stenotrophus
CACCACATTGTCTGTAATTTGTTTCAATATTGTTGTGTCTGCTCCACTTCCGGCACCGCAGGCAACAGTATAGGCAACTTTACGCTTTTTGTATTCTGCCATACCGCTTTGCCAATCATCAGTAGGAATGCCATCCGTCATAATAAACACCAATGGCTTCCAGTCGCCTTTTTGTTCCGCTGTGGTTTTGGCAACTTCAGTATCAATTTTGGTACTCACCAGCCTGAGCGCTTCACCTAAAGCAGTAGTTCCGGTAGCTCTGATATCTACCATTTGAAATGAAGCCAAATCTGTCAGCGGAATGATCTGCCGGGCAGTACTGTCAAACGTAATAACACTGATGTAGGCCGTTTCAATGGCCTGTGGATTTTGGCGCAGAGAACTGATCATTACCTGTACACCATTTTTTAAAGCTTCTATTGGCTCACCAGCCATAGAGCCTGATGTATCCAGCAACAAATAAACAGGAAGTCTTCTCATAATATTGGAATCTGGAGGTTTGTCTTATTGATAAAGAAGTTGATAAATATCAGGTGTCCCACACTTTCAAAGTGTGGGACACTGACTACTAACAACCGAATTACATATTAGGTGCATATTTTTTCAGGATATCCACAAAGCTGTCCGTTTGATGTGGCTCGCCAAGTGCCCGGAATTTCCAGGTACCATCCTTACGGTATACCTCTGAAAACACCATAGAGCACATGCCATTGTATGATGCATCACCGCTCAGGCTGAACTTTGCTATTTCCTTTCCGTTCTTATCAACCGCACGTATAAATGCATTGTCCAACATACCGAAGTGTTGGTTATTCTGCTTACCGTGGTATATGGAAACAACAAACAATATTTTTTGATATTTAGCATCTAGTGAGTCAAGCTTAACGATGATCTGCTCATCGTCGCCATCACCTGCGCCTGTGCGGTTATCGCCGGTTAACCAAATATTACCCGATGGGTGTTTCTGAGAATTGAAGAAAATAATATCTCCCTCATAAAACCCGACTGAACGGCCATCATTCGTTTGTACCGACCTGCCAAGGTCAGCCACTTTATCGTTAGCATCGAGCAGGAATGCGATAGCATCAAGGTCATATTCAGCTTCTTTCTGGCCGCCCCCAAGTAACTTACCCAGGAAACCACCACTGCTTTTTTGCTGCCTTACGTCCCAGCCAAGGCCAATAGTAACAGATGAAAGGTCATAGCTTTCACCCTTATCTCCTTTACGAAGGTCAATGGTCTGACCTTTAACTAAACTGATTGCCATACAAATATGTTCTAAATTTTTTGCTGATTTTGCGTAAACAAATTCGGAAACATCAAGTAAATTAGTGTCCTACCTGTGTTTCGTGCCCTTTGCGGTTAGTTTTTCAATTGACTATTAGTCGCTATTTAATGATCTGCCCGGAGTAGTACTTGGCGAGGAAGAAAGCTAGGTCTTCTTTATACCCAATACCTGATGCCTCAAATTTCCACTTGTTATCTCTTTTGTATAGACGACCAAATTCAACTGCAGTCTCAATAGAAAAATCTTCCCCTAATTCGTACTTGGCCACTTCCTGCCCGTTCGAGTCATCTACAATACGAATGTATGAATTCCTAACCTGTCCATAATTTTGCTTGCGGTTAATTGCGTCATGTATGGTAACCACAAACAATATCTCCTGCACCCTAGCGTCAACCTTACTGAGATCTACCATTATGGTTTCATCGTCGCCGGCAGCGCTGTTGCCACCAGTTGGGTCATCGCCAGTATGGTGCAATGCAGCGTCAGGAGAATCGGTATTACCATAAAAAACGAAGAACGGCTCGGCTGGTATCTGCCTGTTGCTATCTATCATAAAAGCAGACGCATCTAAGTCGAAAGCCGCACCGGTACCTTCGTTAGGATTCCAGCCCAATCCCACGCTCATTTTGGTAAGGCCTATGTCTATTTTCTGGCCCTTTTGTAAGTTGATTGCCATAGTGTATTAGTTGTTGTTTAAGGTTATTTTATTTGAGACACAAAATTATCATGAAAAGTACTCATAATAATTATACCCGTATGCCGGAGGGACATAAAATTTTGATAAAGTGGGAACAGGGGTAAATAATTTCGGGGAACTGGCTTCGTTCTGATTTCTAATTTTCATTTTAAATTTCCAAAAAGTCAAAGAACTTAGTTGGGCAACTCTGCGCCCATCATTTTCATCACCGCTAACCTGATTACAACGAATTAGCGGGCGGTTAATGCTGTGACTTTAACTTGCACCCGACAGGCCGGAGGGCCGTCAATTCCCCAGCCCCTGACCTCACATGGTCCTTTAACTGTTCCTACAGCTTTTTACTTTCGACTTAGGACTTTTGATTGGACACGAGCGTTTCAAACAATGGAGCGCTTACATTTTATTGAAATAGATATTTGTTTTTATTTGACTATGAATTATGATGCTTTTATCAGAAAAAATCCGGAAATGTCTGAAAAAATCCAACCAATAGGCAGTATATTTGTTATGTTAAAAATCACTATCATGAAAAAGAACTTTATTTCCTGTATTTTAATTTTCTCTCTGCTTTTTTGTTCCAACCTGCGTGCGCAAGTAATTACGACCATTGGTGGGATTGGTATCTCTGGATATAGTGGTGATGGAGGCTCCGCCACCAACGCCAAAATGACTAATCCATATGGAGTTGCTGCTGATACCGTTGGCAACATATTTGTTTCCGATGAAACATCAAGCACAATCAGGAAAATTGCACCGTCGGGGCTGATTACCTTATATGCCGGCATACCCGATTCTCTGGGGTATAGTGGAGATGGTGGACCAGCCACAAATGCCCGTCTGAATGGACCTCAGGGTCTTGCCATTAATGCAAACGGAAATCTGGTAGTAGCAGATTTGGGTAATTTAGTTGTTCGTATGATTACGCCATCTGGCATCATTTCCACGATAGCCGGGAAAAATGGTGCCGCCCCGGGCCATTACGGCGACGGAGGACCTGCAACCGATGCTGGCATCAGTTGCTCTGGCGTGGAGTTCGACCGGCACGGGAATTTGTATCTGGCTGATGAAGGGACCAGTTGCATACGCAAAATCAATTCAATGGGCATTATTTCTACTATAGCCGGTATCGGCGACTCCTCTGGTTTCAGCGGTGATGGCGGGCCTGCAACGGCGGCCAAACTGGGTCAACCTGTTGATATAGCTATAGATACAGCAGGTAATATCTATGTGACGGACCTATACTATCACAACATTAGAAAGATAACACCTGCTGGCATAATATCCACCATTGCCGGGGTAGCCGGCACATTTGGTTCGTCAGGCGATAATGGCCCTGCTACCGCAGCGTTGATGAGGGTACCAACCGGTATAACAGTAAATAGCCGCGGTAATGTCTTTTTTTCAGATGCTGACAACAACAGGGTACGTGTCATAAATACCGTAACTGGGGTCATTAGTACATTTGCGGGTGGGGGTACAGCTATTCCAGGTGATGGCGGAGCGGCAACAGCAGCTAAGCTGAACTATCCCGGCCAGGTTGCTTTTGACCGCTATGGGAATATTCTTGTTCCAGAGTATAACGGCTTTAGAGTGCGTAACGTAACGGATCCGAAATTGGGAGTTAATACTTTGGAAAAAGCATCGTTGGTCATCAATTTATACCCGAATCCGGCAAGAGGTATACTGACAATCAGCGTCTCGTACCCTACCGCGATTGAAACACAAGCAACACTGACGAATGTTGCCGGAAAAATCGTCAGTGTGTTTCCCCTAACAACAAATAGAGAAACACAGTTGCCGTTAAATTTGGCTTCCGGCACCTATTTTATTAACGTGGTTGTAAATAACGAAATCATCAGTAAAAAAATAGTTGTAGAGTAAGTATTCAATTTACAGCTATGCCTTCACTGTTATTTAATGAGGCATAGTAGATACTATTTCCAAATATTTTGGATAACTTATTAAAATTTATTTTTCGTATACTTATTGGGGTATTTTTGTCACAATCCACCGATAAAAACGGACTTTAGGAATAATCAGGCATACATTAGCCTACCCTTTTGCTCGGGTATGGATCGGCCAAGGGTCAGAGACGTATCAATCCATTCCTTCATGATTACCCGTACATTTTCTAACGCAGCATTCCGCGTTTGGCCATCAGCCATACAACCTGGCAGTTACTGCACTTGTGCTAAAAATGCCTGATCATCCTTACTCCAATAGATAATTATCTCATAACTAAGCACCTGATTCATCTTGCTACAAATTGTATTTTCATTGATTCCGTAGTTCACGGGAAGCCAAACCAAAAATTGCAGGTTAAGGGCAATAACGGTCGTTTTAAAAAACATTTTTATCTTTGTTTTAACCGCAGCAAAATGAAGCCAAAGCAAGTAGATTTATTAAATATAGGTTTGATATTCCTCTCCCTTATAATTGCTGTCAAGCTTCCTTTTCACTTGTTTTTGTTTTCGTATGCCGTGCTTGGTCCCCTGCACTACCTCACTGAATTGAACTGGCTGAATAAACAAAACTATTTCAGTTCCATAAATAAGAAATGGAGCATGATATTTGTGGTACTGGCTGTTCTTATATGTGTTCCAGCAATGCTAACGCTCATTCTCAAGCCGAAAGGTTATGTTCCGGGTTTGTCGGGAGATATTATTCAGCATTCGCAGGATTTCATACCCAGGATTTTTGCTGTTGCACTGATTACTGCGCTTGGCTTTGCTTTCCTGAAAAAGAAAGTGCATTTGCTCATTCTATTTCTTTGTTCCATTGTCATCTCCATTTTTTTGGTAAAGGCAAAATTCTGGATGACTCTATTCGGGGTAATGTTACCTACATTGTTACATGTCTACGTATTTACCATATTTTTCATGTGGTATGGAGCTATAAAAAGTAAGTC
>CANCOG010000417.1 GCA_947379685.1 Flavipsychrobacter stenotrophus
CAAAATAGTAGTTGCATGCTCCGTATAGGATTAATTAAAGAACGAAAGAGCCAACCCGATACCCGCGTAGCCCTTTCCCCCAAACAATGCGCTTATATAAATTCGAAATACCCTGATGTACATATAGTTGCAGAACCATCACCCCATCGTTGCTTCGCCGATGCACTTTACCGGGAACAAGGAATAGAAGTCACTGATGATATGCAGTCCTGTGATATCCTGCTTGGTGTAAAGGAAGTGCCGGTGGATGCACTTTTGCCCGGCAAGACCTACTTCTTCTTTTCACACACCAAGAAAAAGCAGGCCCATAATCAAAAACTGATGCACGCACTCATTGAGAAAAACATCAGAATGATCGATTATGAATGCCTTACCCACACCGACGAACAGCGCATTCTTGGATTTGGTTTCTATGCCGGAATAGTGGGTGCACACAATGGCCTGCTTACATTTGGCAAAAAGTCTGGCCTCTACGAACTTCCGGCTGCACATGCAGTGAATAGGTTCGATGATTTGCTGTCTACTTACGACCAGATAAAGCTGCCACCCTTAAAAATAGTAGTAACTGGATCGGGCAAAGTAGCCACCGGCGTGCTCGATATATTCTCAGCCCTCGATATTGAACCAGTTGAACCGCTCGATTTTATTACCCATCAGTATGATTATCCGGTGTATACGCATCTGAAGGGAGCTGGTTTATACGCACGTAAAGACAACGATCTGTTTTACCGCGACGATTTTCACGCCAATCCCGAAGCCTACAAATGCCTGTTTTCCTCCTATGTTAACCAGGCCGACATTCTGATGAATGGCATTTACTGGGAGAAGCGCATTCCACGACTCTTTGAAAAGGCCGATGTAAAAAGGAATGACTGGAGAATAAGTGTGATTTCCGATATCACCTGCGATACCGATGGTTCGGTTCCCCTTAACATGGGTTCAACTACCATCGAAGATCCTGTTTATGGTATAGACCGTGCAACTCTGACACAAACAGCACCTTATTTACAAACCAGGGACACTATAGATATTATGGCAGTCGACAACCTGCCCAATGAACTCCCTTGCGATGCATCAAAATACTTTGGCGTTCACCTCGAAAAATACATACTTCCGGAGCTACTGAAACCAGAAAGCGACATCCTTCGCCGTGCCACAATCTGCGAAAATGGCAAGCTCACGAAGAAATACGAGTACCTGGCAGATTATGCTTATTAGCCCAATGTTATTAATTTAACGTAGCCCGGAGGGCTTCAACAACAATAGCCGCCGGTGAAACCGGCGGTATAACAAAGTTGAGCACCAAGGCCGGAGGTCTTGAACAATCAGTATAGAAATGGGGGCGTTCCGAATTTTAGCATAATAATTATTGCTATAACACCCTAAGCGAAGCGAAGACATTAGCGCTCCCTTCCCAACTGGTTTAAGATTATCAAATAGATAAAACTTGTAGAAGGATTTCCTTTGACACTACATTCTGGAAGCCTGTCCGTCCGCGAGGCGGGCATTTGCTTCAGGCGCATTCTAACCACACCACCGCTTGTTCCTACAGTTAGGACACAACTTTTTGTGCAATATTGTCAAGGGCTGGGTGTAAAAACACAGCGTGGGCTTTGGGTATCATGAGCGGAAGCTTAGCCATGCCGGTGCGGTGGCCAAACCAAAATAACACGCAGCTTAGCTCCTTTGGCGTGCGGAGCTGTTCGCCAAAGTGCCGCTTTTTTTGCTACTTTTTTTGCGGCAGCACAAAAAAAGTAGAGGAGAAGCAGGGCAGGAGATCCAATAAATAGCATGTTTTCAAACAGTTACATTTCGACATGTAAATATATTCATTCCTAATATCAACTGTGTGTAATTCAATAGATGTGTCCTCGCGGTCGCCCCGACAATAGAAAGTTATGCAGGATGCAGCCAAATGGCAATTGATTCATTATTGTAACAATGTAACCAATGCATATAGCACCAGGCTATAAATCCCTTCCCCAAAACCATCATTCCCCTCCCCAAACCATCCGCTCTATCGCTTTCTGATCAGTTATTATACTAGCCTTGTATTGCGGCAGGCACTGCCAGGCCCCGGTTTGTTTATTCCAGGTTTCAAATATCCCGGCAAATACTACCTTTTTATCCTTTCCCGCAATGAAAACCTTGCTGAACGGCTCATTCATAGAAACGAACACTGACCCATCGGGCAATTCAACAACATTACCACCACGCGTGTAATGGCCCGGGGCATTGGGGTTGGGCATACCGTCTGTTGGGCATGGCAATTCCCAAATCTTTTTTACTTGACCGCCATCTTGCTCTGGCTCCTGCAGCAGGACTACCGAAGGAGAGGCCGCTGGGTTGGCGATATTATTGTTATAGGCGTATATGTTTGTATGAGCGCCGTTATTTTTCCCAATGCTAATACTGTGCTGGCCGGAAAACAGCGTTCTCCCTGCCCCTGGCCACTCAGGTGTATCACCGTAGGTAGCCACAACATTCCCTGTAGGATACTGGATCTTAAGAATCCTGTTTGCATTTCTGAAACTGAGGTATACATAATTGTGCTGCTCGTCAAACCAAAATGAATTGGGGTGGGCATCGTAACAATTGTTGTCCAGCGTAGCCATGCACTTCTTGTTCAGGTCCGATTTCCTGAAATAGTCTATCAGGCGCCACTTCCAAACCGTTTTACCGGTTGCATCCTGTTCAAGAAGAGTAGTGAATTCGGTGCCGTTAAAACCAGTGTGGTCGGTACAGGAATCTTCTTGTATCTGGTACAGCCGGGCACCAGCTATGTTGCCCTTGTTTTCGCGCAGGTACGCAATTTCGTTGCTAAAAGCCATGTAATGCCCCCCGGTAGTTTTTGTAAATTCGTGATGATAGGTTAGCCTGCCACCCGTGAGCGGGTCTGTTTTTGGCGCATCCCACAAACTGCTTCCGGTATAACTGAGCTCCATTGCGCGCATTCCCGACACCAGGAAAGTAATAGTGCCATCGTTCGTCGGTTTAATATCGCTCACCATTTCATTCCCTTGCAGCAGCGCCGGGGGCATGCACCATACCAGTCCACCATCCATATCATAGATTGCCTTCGCACAATCGCTGAAAATGAGCCCGTTCTTATATTTTTTGGCCTTTGTAGTTATCCTAAACCGGAAATTAGTTGAATCGAGATTTGAAGGTGCCATGCATGAAAAGCGATAAAGACCGCTACTTTCCTTCGTTTTCCCATTCTTATCCCGTCCTCTTACGCGCCACGTGTAGTGTTTATTGAAAGAAGGTACGGTAATGATCATTCTGTTTGCAGCACACGAAACCGTTTTAATAACGTGTGCACTGAAACTGGCCTCTGACTGTGGCTCCCCAACTGCCACCTCTACCGTGTACTGACTGGCACCCGTCATCGCTCCCCAGGAAAACCCGATCATCCGGTAATGGAGCTTACTGCCATCAGCCGGCAAAACCTGGCAAAAAGAAACACTGGCCTGCAACAGTAAAATACAGATCAGGTAAAGAGATTTGTTCATAGTGATACTTTATGTCATTACACCAAACCAGCATTTTTATGAACTGGGGTGATGTTATGCCCTGCAAAAATAGTATAATGTCTGGTGATACGTGGGCGCAAAAAAGGACGTAGGTTCAGGGGGCATTCTTTATCGTTTCTTCAATTTCAATTCCTCATCCTTTCTAATACTTTCAATTTGCTCGAGAACATTACACTCCGGGTGCATTTTTTCGAATTGCGCAATTATAGGTTTCGCTTAGCAAGCACTTGTTGCAAGTTAGTTTGTAGCTAGGAACAATAACTAACGAAATCAGGGGATCTATTTTTGTTCATTGATACAAATCGGTTTTCTTTCCAAAAACACTTTCATTTATGGCCTTCAATATTTGGGTTCCAGGGTGCATTTTTTCATATTCGATAATAATCTTTTTAGCGTTTTCATACCGCAGCCAGTAGAGTACTTCGTGTCGTAAAACCAATCGATTTTTCTTGTCCGACCAAAAGCTTTTTAATGGACCGATGTTTACGATCGCCAATCTGTTTTTTTTACTAAATACGTCATAGGTACTGTCAACCATCACCCCAAGGCCACCATAACCTTCAACTTGTAAGAAATAGAAAGCTTGCTTTTGTATTTCGGAGTCATCGAAAGCGCCCACTGGAAGGTTTAACTCTGGCAAATTGAACAAGACTCTTTTAATTGTTTCCTTCCTCAGTACAAGGTTCCAAAAGTATCTCTGCGGATATTCTGCCGAAGTATTTGTATGAGCATCAATCTGATCCGTCATCAAAGCGTTGAAAAATAATTCATGTAAATACAAAAGGTGTAGTTTTTCTTTGGGCATCGAGGTGTAAAATGTATCCCATCTTAAGGCTGCATGGTTGTAAAAAAATATATGTGGGTCGTCGCTTTGCGGAAGCAAACCCCAATATGCAACGCTGAAATCCCTTGCCCCGATCGAAGTATCTTCGTGAATGACGTGAGTATACCGGTAAATGTGTCGAGTCGCATACGTCCCTGAAGAGATGTAAATACCACTTTTAGTGTTAGAGTCTGGCGAATTGTAACCAGTTGCTGTCTGACTCCGACAAGTCGGAACAGTCAAAAATATACACGCAATAACTGCAAACAATTGCCATCTCATTTTTTCTTTTTTGCTGGTTTCTTCCCCTTTTCAATATCCTCCAACTGCTCCAGCACATTGCAGCCGTGGTGCGTTTTTTCGTAACTGGAAATAATGGGTTGGGCATCGCTGTACATCAGCCAGAAAACAGTTTGTTTGCCCCTTAACACACCATCAGGGCCATATATTTCGACATAAGGGCCAACAGCAAGAATTTTGTTTACAGGCTTGTGCGTCTCTTTGTCCATGGTAATGTCGATCA
>CANCOG010000418.1 GCA_947379685.1 Flavipsychrobacter stenotrophus
CTACTTCGCCAAGGCTATTAACAATAAGAAGAAGTACAGTGTTAAGCTGAAAGCAAAGTTAATCGGGTTCGATGTTGTTGAATATACTGCAACGTCCGAAGATTTAGAAAAAATCAATGCCAATTTGATTGAAAGCATTAGGGTGACAACAACTAAAAGGTTGTTTTCTGAGCACAAAGAGAAAAGTTCAAATAAGAAAGTGTTATCGGTGGAGGAAATATTTGAGAACCTCGATGAATATCCCAATGTTTTCAATCAATCGGATGTTGATATATTTAGTATTCTCGCCGAGGCGTATGGGCTGCGAAACAAGCTTCCGTTGGAGTATCTATCAGGACAAGTTCACTCGACGAAACTGAAGGTTAAGTTTACACTGAAACCGATGTTTGGTTTCCTTTTCTTTATTGAAGGAGATAATAGAGATTTTTTTTGTTGGGAGCTACTAAATAGTAATGCAACTTACTTGTGGATGATACCCAAAAATACCGTGGATTTCATGCAAGCAGAAGTTGAGGGTGAGATTTCAGCTATTCATGAATTAGGAAGGGAGCAGTATCGAAAACTTGTAAAGGAAACGCCACCGAAGTATATGAAGTTCTTCTTTATCGACCATAGGGGGATAAAAAATGAAGATGAGGGGTTTGTAGAGTGGAAACGCAGGTTGGTGGAGATAGTGAATTACCCAAAACTTGTCCCCCAAACTGGTGAGGCTGGCCCACTGCCAATGAGCAGAGCCGACTCCTGCCTAAATAGTCCTCCCAGTTTTTAACTGGTGTCCAGTCAATTGGCGCAGCTTCATCTCGGCTAAAGTTCCTGCTTGAGATACAATAGAAGAGAAGCGCTTTATCCAGAGAGAGGTGCAAGTGCCGAATGATAAAACAGGAAGCATAGTACGGGTAGTTAATGCAATATAGCTACATAAAAAGTGTATTATTGCATGTGTTTTTTTGATGTTGTTTCATTGCTCGTGCTAATACTTCATCAATTATGAAACCCCCTCAACTTCGGTTTGGGAACGGCTGGAGTACTTTCACAATGAGATCAGAAAAATAGTTAGAGTGCGTTTTAGTGGGGAAGCAAAAGGGAGTATTTTGTCATCATTCCGAAAGGAGAAAATGGGGCTGGGGGGTGAAATTCATTGATATACTAGTAAACACATGGTCAATTCAAAAAGTTATTTCGGCGCATACACAGATAGTGCAGGGACTATTCCTATCAAAATCGAAAACGATTTTAAAACACTTTCTTGCGAAATAGATGGAGTGAAATTTTCCGGTCGTGAATTCTCTGATCTAGCCGTAGATGATAGATCGAAATTCACAAGTGAGCAGCTAGCCCGGTTTACATTTTACCCAATACAAATATACGGTTCAAATGAGGTAGAACTATTCCTTTGCAATTGCAGCTTTTCAATTAAAGTGCCACAAACTGTAATTGATATAGAAAAAAACACAGCGATTGGTGTAAATCTAAAAATAGAATGCTTTTTGGGTGCTGTGAAACAGCATCCTTACGTCCATCTTGAGTCTGAATGGTACGAGCTTTCAATGACGATAAATGGGCAAATAGGTTACGGTCGGAGTCAGGAGATAGAAGGCGCTCTTCTTCAGGTACAGCATCAGTTGGGCAATAAATATCTCTTCAAGAACTGCTTTGGCTGTATGTATGGCGATTATAGCTTTTGCGGAAGTAGTGCCTTCGGTTCAATGATATGTTATGTCGGGCAAAAGCAGCAGTATAAGCAGGTTACGAACAAAGACGAGTACATGGATCTTGATACAAGCAATTGTGAGCGTGTGCAGGAAATATATTGTTGCGCAGATTTTGAAATAAGAAAAGAAGGAGCAGGATATCGAGGGTGATGAATTCGACCAGAGCTTACCGCAATAACAGCACCTCACAATGTTTCATTTTTTTTACTGTCACCCTAATTCCTGCACATTAATGTTTCTTTAAAGAGTTAGGTTTCAGAAAAGTGTTTTTCATCAAAAAATGGTTTGAAAATTCAAGTTCATTGATCATTGTATCATTGCCTTGAGAATATGCTTGTAGCGTAAACGAACTCATAATTATACTTGTGTCGTTGTAGGTAGGTTTTACCTCCAACATATTCACAAGCTATTTTCGTTGTAGAGATTTGTTTAAGATTTTTGTGATTCTTCCCGTGCCAATTACCCGGGCGCCCTCTCGAAATTCGAATTCCAGCCCATCATATAAATGCTCTTTGAAGTAGTCTGTCGAAATAATTTTTATTTCTGCCTGCACCGTTTCTCCGGGATAAACCAAATCTTTATCAATAAATTTTTGCTGGCCACTGGTCTGCATTTCAATAAATGGAAATTTAATTGCTGGTCTGTAACCTGACGCTGCAGGAGTGTTACGACCTCCTTCATCAGTAGTTCTATATGTCAGAAAGGCAATAAAGTCGGTTCCCATAAAAGTAAATATAAGCTACAAAGTACACATAATGAGTGACGGTTTCTTATCTGGTAGAAAGGTTATTCCATCACCATTCAAAACCCGCAGGTCTGGAAATGGGCGTTTTATCTATAGTTTTGAGCTGGCCATCATTTAGCCGGACATGGACCCGATAAAAGATGGATGGACAACACCGGGCATCAGTATTATCATAGCAATTGCCAATGCCCGTTAATATCTTGTCATCTATCTGCTGCGGGTGAAAGTACCCTGAACCGCTCAAAAGTTCACCATCATTTTTCACGTCAGCAAGTTTGTATTGTCCGCCCGCTCCGGCAATAAACAAGAAATGATCGAACCAGCACGTCCCCATGCCGCCGGTGCCGCCACCTTGTGTGCATACAGAAAATAGCATATCAGCCACACCATCACCGTTCATATCGCCGGGTACAACGGGGTTTATGTGCTTGGCCAGAGACACATAAGCAACGAACAGCGTTCCGGCAGAGTCATGCGACGCATCAATAAAAGAGACCTCCATAATAGTATCTGAGGATGATAGCTGCATATTTACACTATCCTTAAGGTATTCTTTGCGATAGTAGGTGACTATTTGCACCAGCATGCTGTCAGTTAGCTGATTGTGCGTTCGGGGCATTTGTAGTAGCAAAGTGGGCTGCGCGGCCTGAAGTGTGGCAGTACCTACTTGTTTAGTAGTACCGGTATACTCATGTTTGCTACCGCAGGACACCGCAAACAAAATAACCAGAATTACCGCAGTAAAATAGTTGAACCCTGGCATGATGAACTACGTTTCCTCAAAACTACTATTTCATCGCGAAGAACGATAGGTGAACGTATAGCAACAAAAACAAAAATCCCCCCTTTACAAGAGTGGATTTTCCAAGTAAGCAGCCATTTTTTACTTTTAAGTTTTGACTTTTTACTTTAAAAAAAATCCACCCTTCTAAAAGAGTGGATTTTCTAAGTAAGCAGCCATTTTTACTTTTCAGTTTTGACTTTTTACTTTAAAAAAAATCCACCCTTCTAAAAGAGTGGATTTTCTAAATAAGTAGCCATTTTACTTTTAAGTTTTGACTTTTTACTTTTCTTCAAGTGCCCCGAACTGGAACAATATCGAACCAATTAATGACCATTTTGAGGCGTATTTATGAATTAAGTGGCCTAATAACGAAAAAAAGGAATAAACGGAAAAGATTGCTAATTTTCATCTGTATGGTTCATCTTTAGTAGTTTATCTACCTTAGACACAAATTCCTTTTCAAAGACGGAAGTCAACTTCTTTTTTAATATAGGAGTACGCCATGTTACGCCTCCATTCCCTTCGCTACCCCCATTGCCAGATTTATCATTAGCGTAACATATAAATATTGCAGATGAATTTTCGGTTTTCCACTCTTCATCTGGACCGTAATAGCGAAATGTATATTCGTTTGTATCCGAACCTGACATGACTGTAATCGTCATATAGTGTTTAATGTCATTGTAAAAATTGTCGTTTGCGGAAAAATTACCTAGTGCGCCAGAATCTAAGAGGGGAGAACTCCCCAAGTAGTCTAATGATGTGTCTCTGCGAATATTAGGATCGTGCCTGAGAATCTCCATAATTGCTCTTTGCAAAGTGTCTTTATGGACTGCATATCTGTATCCTTTTATTGATCCGTGGGTTCCTGCGCCTATGCAGCCAACTAGTAACCACAACATGATGCTGCAATAAGAACAAACTAATTTCATTGATTCTGTTGGTGTTTTTTAGTTGGAGTTGAACAGATAACAGAAATAAATATAATAAAAAAAGACTCGGTTAGTTATTCCAGGCAGGAATCGAACTAGCATTACCTTGCGATAAAAATCAAATAGATTGGAGTTAAGCACCCAAAAACAAAAAATCCACCCTTTCTAAAAGAGTGGATTTTCTAAGTAAGCAGCCATTTTTACTTTTCAGTTTTGACTTTTTACTTTTTTTCAAGTGCCCCGAACAGGAGCACTTTTAATTTATCTTCGCTTATTTTAACATATTTAAAATAGGCTGAAAGCCTTTACAGTGGCTTATTTACCATTTATTAAAGTAAAATGAAATAAGGCTAGGTAAAATAAATTCATCCCCTGTATCATCCCCTTTCATTATCTTTGCAGTAATTAAACTTACTTCAATGGCTGCAGTTTCATTCGTCCTAAAAGAACCAAAATCAACATCTGCTACACTGGTCTATCTGGTGTTCCGGTTTAATAGCCTTCAATGGAAATTTTCAACTGAACAAAAGATTACTCCGAAATTTTGGAACCCTGAAAATAGTAGGGCGCGGGAAACAAGGTCGTTTTCAAACTATAGTGAATTCAATACCACCCTTGGGAATTGTGAGAATGCGGTAATGAATACCTATCGCAAGTTGATTAATGATAAGGAGCAAGTTACTAAGGAGCAACTCAGGGAAGCTAT
>CANCOG010000419.1 GCA_947379685.1 Flavipsychrobacter stenotrophus
GGTACGAAGCTATCAGGAATTGTTACTGCAGATGTTTCTGTAAAAGGGTCGATCGCTGCGGCGCAAAAACAGAAATACGACGAACTGGATGCAAAGGGAACGATTGGCATGACAGACCTTAACTATGCTTCTAAAGATTACCCCGATGGTGTGCATGTGAATAGCATGATGCTGACTTTCAATCCTAAAAATGTTACACTCAGCAATCTTAAAGGGCAATACCTTGGAACGACCTTCAATGGGGATGGTACAATTGATAATCTTCTGGGTTATTACCTGCATAACGATGCATTAATCGGGTCTATGCATTTTAGTGCGGATAAATTGGATGTGAATAAATTTATGGGACCACCAACGCCCGTAACGGCCAATAAAACAGAAACGCCAATGACGGTTTTCGTGGTGCCAGATAATCTGGATATCTCGGTTAAGGCAGAGGTTGGCTCAGTTAAGTATGATAATATTGTATTGACAGATGTTCAAGGTGGTATGATGATTCGTAATCAGGTAATCAACTTGCAGAATGTGAGTTGTAAGGGTTTGGACGGTGTAATAAAAATGAATGGTTTTTATAGCACTAAAGCCGATAAGAAGAATCCGGATATTCAGTTTGATTATGGCCTCGAAGGTATAGACGTGCAAAAAGCATACACATCAGTTGATATGGTGCAGAAAATGATGCCTGCGGGTAAGTATGTTTCGGGTAAGATGACAGCGCACCTTGACGTAACCGGAAAGCTGGGCTCAGACATGAAGCCGGCGATGAATTCAGTAACAGGTAAGGGAGATCTTTTGATGCTTAATGGCTTGCTGAGTAGTTTCCCAGTTACCGATCAGCTCGCTGCCAAACTTAATCTTCCCCAGTTAAAGTCTTTGCCAGTTAAAGATATGAAGATGTTTTTTACGTTTGAGAATGGCAGGGTGACTGTTCAACCATATAAATTCAAGGTCGATCAGATAGAAGCTGAAGTAGCAGGCAGCCATGGAATTGATCAAACCATACAATATGGTGTAAATATGGCTGTGCCTACAGCTATAATGGGCAGCCAGGGCACTGCAATGGTAAACAACCTCCTGAATCAGGCAAACAGTAAGGGATTAGCCTTGAAGCTGGGAGACAAAGTAAACCTGGCTATTAATATTGGAGGGACGGTCACCAGCCCTAAAATTGAAACCAATCTGAAAAATGTCGCCGGTAATGCCGTTGATAACGTGAAAAAGCAGATTGAAGAAGTGGTAAAGAAGAAAGTTGATAGCGTGAAAAACGTTGTTAAGGATACTGTGAAAGCTATTAAAACCCAGGCAATCAATACTGCTAAAGAGGAATTGAAGAAGCAGTTTTTGGGTGGTGATACTACCAAGAAAACAAACACCGGCGATGCAGTGAAGGATGCTGCTGAAAAGGCAAAAAAGGGCCTGAAGGGATTGTTCGGAAAGTAATTATTGTTCTGAAATTGGGATTTTAGATGGGCGTTGCATTTTCTATATCTGCAACGCCCATTTTGTTGGGTTAGTCACCACTCATGGCGTAAAGAATAAAATTAGCTTCCCGGGCATTGTACAGAATGAAACAACGCTGGATGCACTCTTTAAATGACAACGCTATTTACCCGTTGAGCGTGAAGTAATTCTGCCCATTTCAGGTTACGGGGTAATTGCTGACTACAAAACTCAACATGTATTACCCGTCTTTTCTTGGCGTTGATGGTGCGCCCGGAAGCATGCAAAAGCAATGGCTTCATGATCATAGCCCCTCCCTTTTTGACGTGGCAAATCGTTTCCTTTTCAGTTGCCCAGTCTATGGTTTCAGCACGGTAGATTCCTTTGAGGTGAGAACCGGGTATAACTTTTAACGCGCCATTGTGTTCGTCGGTATCATCGAGGTGGATCCTTATAGTGAAAATGCATTCTAAAATTTCTAACGGTGGTTTAACCGCATATTGGTCCTGTTTTACAGTCCAAGGGGCAAACCCAGCTACTTCCTCTTTCCTGTCGACAGAGATTGTCAGATCCTGATGGTAAGCAACAAACCAGTTTGATGCCTCAGGTTTATCAAAGTATATTGATTTAACAACAAAATACCCGGTACCCAACAGATCGTCAATTAAGGAGTTCAGCCGCTGTGTAAAAACTAACGGAACAACCTCGGGCACCTCCATGAAAAATTGCCTGATAGCAAACAGACCAGCAGACTTCCGGAAATTGGGTGATAAAGTATCTGATCGATCTATCGCAGCTATAATTGCATCAAGTTCGGCCTCTGAAAAAAGCCCTTCTACGATAGTGAAACCATTCGCAGCAATTTCTTGTTTTTGTTGGGTAAGCTTGGGCATAACTTAAGTAACATTGACAAAATACACCGACTTCTACAACCGTTCAATTATCCCCGCAATACCTTGCCCCCCGCCTATACAGGCGGTTACAATGCCATATTTCTTATTCAAACGCTTCATGTCGCTGAGTATCTGGATAGTAAGTTTCGCACCCGTGCAGCCCAGAGGGTGCCCTAATGAAATTGCGCCACCATTTATATTAACGATGTTATCATCGAGCCCCAGTTCTCTGATCACAGCAAGCGATTGAGATGCAAATGCCTCGTTCAGTTCAATCTGGTCAATCTGGTTCAGGGTCATGCCTGCGTTCTTAAGCACTTTCGGTACTGCCTTTATTGGACCGATACCCATAACTCGGGCCGGAACACCAGCTGCAGCGCATGAGACCAGTCTACCGATGGGTTGTAAGCCCAGGCTGTTCATCAGGCGTTCACTCATTACAATAGTAAAGGCAGCACCATCGGAAGTTTGAGACGAATTACCTGCGGTCACAGAGCCTCCCTGTGCAAAAACAGCAGGTAGTTTCGAAAGTACCTCAATTGAAGTGTCAGCGCGCGGGCCTTCATCTGTGTCGAAAATGGTTTCCCGTTCAGCCCGCTTATTTTTCTCATTTACATATACTTCCTTTATTTTCAGAGGTAGAATTCCATCCTTGAAATATCCTTCGTTTATAGCATGAATAGCCCTCTGATGCGATCGGAACGAGAATGCATCCTGATCTTCACGGGTTATTTTGTAGTCCTTCGCCACTTCTTCAGCGGTAAGTCCCATGCTCAGATAGTAATCACCTTCATTTTTTGCCATTTCATAATTAGGCATCGTTCGCCAGCCAGCCGTGGGTACCAGGCTCATGCTTTCCGTACCACCGGCAATAATACAGTCGGCCATGCCCATTTGTATTTTGGCTGTAGCAATAGCAATACTCTCTAACCCCGAGCCACAATAACGATTTACGGTAACTCCGGCAGCCCACTCGCCTACAGCCTTATTGGCAATAATCCGGCCTACCTGTAACCCCTGCTCAGCTTCAGGCACTGCATTGCCTACAATTACATCATCCACAAGTGTCGGGTCCAGTTGCGGCACTTTTACCAGCAGGCCCTTAATAACTTCAATAGCCAGGTCATCGGGTCGGAAAAAACGAAGGGCTCCGCGTTTTGATTTTGCTACCGCGGTCCGGTAACCGGCTACTATATAAGCTGTTTGCATATGGTTCTGATTCGAAGTCGAAAAGTACGGTAATAAAGATAAGAATAAAAGTGGAAACCGAATTGCGCTATCATAATATACTTTGCAGGATGTACCGCATATCTATTGGTACTTAAATCAAGATAACTTTTTCACTTGTAGTCGTATTTTTAATGTAATCGTTTTATAAATTGCGGTACAAATCATTTCAATGGCAAATTCTAAGAAGACTCATTTAGCCCGGGAGTCGGAAGACAGCATTATTGTGCCTGTGAAATCACCTGAAGGCCCAGTTGTTACCCCGGTTCCAGATCAATTACGGATCAATATTGCCATTGGTACATTAACCGTTTATGCGACTGTACTGTTGCTGTATATTTTAAATCAGCTGATTCTTTCTGGTTATGATCCGGACATTAGGGCTATTCTGACAAAGGTTTTTGAAATTACAATGCGGGAGCACGAATCATTTTTCCCCGAACCTGTGGAAAGGTTGCAATTTCAATTGTCCTTATTCTGTATGCCATTGTTTATTTTTATTTCATACTCGGTGGCTAACAGTCTGCGGGCGTTTTTTAATAAGAATAACAATACTCCACTTTATATCAATTTGGCTGGGATGTCTGTACTGGCCTTATACACCTACCTGATATTTAGTCAGAAAATGGTGCATTTTCCTGGCAAGGACATGGGTTATTTTTTTGTAAGTAATGCGGCCTTTAGTCAGAATTTCTTCATGGTCAGTATAGTCTATATAGCCTTTGTTTACGGCTTTTTTTTATACACGGGAGCTGCCATTAAAGATAAACTTAATAGAGTTATCGGCTTTGTTTCCTATGCCATTGTTGCATTCATTTTATTGGACCTCATTCTTTATAATATTTTCAACCTGAGCATGCAGGAGCGCGGGCGCTACATGGAAACCAATTCTGTTTTTTATGCAGTTACGCAATTGTATGCCGGGAAATCATTGCTGGTGAATGTAAATGAGCTGTATGGGTTTTTCCCTTGGGTGCTTAGTCCATTGTTTAAGATAATTGGTTTGAGCGCTTATAAGTTCGGGTTAGTGATGGGTATATTAAATGCCCTAAGTTTTTTGTGTTTTTATCTGGGCATTAAGAAACTCCTGAAAAATGACATACTTGCATTGCTTGTATTTCTAACGGTGACCTGGTGGTTGTATTGGGCAACCAGGCTGCCTTTCGAATCAACCTCGAGATACTATTACCAATATTACCCCGTGAGAATTTTGTTTCCATCCATTACTTTCTTCCTTCTGGTACTCTACCAAACCTGCGATCAGGCAAGAAAGAGGATTTATTTGATATTGATCGCTTTGGTTTCGGCCCTGGGA
>CANCOG010000420.1 GCA_947379685.1 Flavipsychrobacter stenotrophus
AACCACATTTTTCCGGTACCTGATCACATAATACAGCAGGAAATAAACGAAATAAGAAAAACCATACAAAACAGGAAATGGCAACAGCGACAAAAAATAAATAAAAGGAGTGAGTATGAGCTTTGTCAAGTAACCGTGGTTTTCGCCAAAATTATAAAAATTGTCTCAATCAATTTTTTTTGTGCGTGAACGATTTTGAAAGTTACATTTAAATGGCAGAATTTGTTTTGTTGCAAGTAAACGGCAGCAGCAATAATCATATTCTGGCTCGTGTTAAATGCATCAAACGAAACGGGAGCTTTTCAATAAAACTATTGACTACTACTCATCACTATTATGTACAACTTCAACCTTTGAGCTAAAGAAATTCAGAAATAACACGATAAAGGAAACGATGAGCAAGGCATGCGTACACACCATTATCTTTCCCACCTTGCTTACCGGATAAATGTCTCCAAACCCAACAGAAGTTGCAGTAACAATACTGAAATAAATATAGTCCAGTGGACATGTAGCCAAGTCATTCAACAGGTGAAGGCCGCCATAGATGACAGCAAAATCAAAGCAAATCTCCAGGTAATTCAGGAACAACATAAGAATGTTCCGTCGATACGAACGAGGCTTCACCAGCATATCGGAAACAAAAATCAGTGAGGCCACATAGCAAATGGTTTCCACCATCATGTAGCATGAGATGCAAATAACCACGGGCTGCATATAGAGCCCTGAGTACAGGAATGCAAGTGGCAACAGGACTTTGAACAACACGTAAAATTCATTTGCAATATCCCGGGTTACTGCTCCTTTCTTTCCGAAATAATTACGAAAGTGCAAGCCTGGAAAAATCAATTGGCTGCCCATAAGGAATAGGCGTAGTATCTTTTCAAAGCCAACATCATTACTCTTTTCGTTATTCCATATTTTGCGCAGGCTTATAAACAATGTCTGATAAGCAGAACGCTTAGCAGGAACGTTATGCTCTGGTTTGCCTAAAAAAAGCTTGTACAAAATGTTACTCATAAAAACGGAAAGTAGCCCAAGATAATCAATTTTATGGCATTGTCTATTGAGCCAGTATGCAATACCCTTGCAACGCTTACCTGAATCAAAATCATGCCGTCAAATGGGCAACTACGCTCAGCCGAAGCCAGTAAGAAAAAACAAGCGAGTTAAACACCGATTGAAAAGCAGGAATGAATGCCCGGGACGGTAGTATTTCTCGTAACTTGCTTCCAGAGTATCGCCTTTACAAAAAAGTCCCAGATATTGATCACAGCAAATCTGATATCTTTTAAAAAAACAATCACCTATTACAGCAACCCCTTATAATATTTTATCAACCCATCCATAGGGCTCTGCTGTACTACGCCTTCTTCCAGTTCATATTGGTGACAAAGGCTCGTAATTATGTCTCTGAAATGAAACGCAATAGAACCAGAAAAGAACAATGGCTTGCGCCAGCTCTGCCGGTATTTTAGAATACTCACCTGGAAGAAATCGTTAAGACAATCCTCTATAATATTTTCCACCATGTAGTGCCCTCGGTTTTCACTGAGCAAGGTTACAAATGAGGCCAGGTATCGGTTGGGGTAAGGCTCGTGATATAGCTTATGAACGATCTTGCTGATATCATCACCAAACCTCAATTCAAAATCCATTTTTAATTGAGTATCGAAGGTACCATAGGTATAATATTGTAATACCCGCTTTCCCATGTGGTTACCGCTTCCTTCGTCGCCGGCTATGTAACCCAGCGAAGGCTGGCGTTCCTTGATTTTCTTGCCATCGTAATAACAGGAAGAGCTGCCTGTGCCCAGAATACAAACGATACCTTTATTGTCACCACAAAGCGCCCGTGCCGCAGCCATCATATCGCTTTCCACTTCTACAGTGGCCACGTTAAAATGCGTTTTAAGCAATCCTTTTAATTGCTGCTGTTTTTCCTTAGACGCTGCACCGGCGCCATAATAACAAATGAAATCCGGAACGTGTTTCAATGAGATAGCCGGAATTTCATCCTGAAGCATAACGGCAATTGAATCAGCACTTTCCAAATAAGGGTTGATTCCCCTTGTTGCAAAATGCACCGGCTTTTTATTTTTTCGTAATAAGCACCAGTCCGTTTTAGTGGAGCCGCTATCAGCTATCAGGTAAGACATATATGCGGTTTAGTACACAAATATGCGTTGATTACGCTGAATTTCCTAATAGAATGCAGGTATTTTTCAGTAAAATATTTTAATTAATTTTTTTATCTGAAAATCGAACTTTCGGAGAGAATTTTAACTGTAAGTTAAAGCTAAGATATTAAGTAAAAAACCGCCCATCGGCCTCATTCAAACACCCTGCCATACATTCATATTTTAATAGCTAGCTATCAAGAAGCTCCTGTATTTAGGGTAGTTACCAACAACCAACATTGGGGTGCAGAAGCACCCCAATGTCGAAATTAGCCAAAACCTTAAAGCGTTATCTCCAGCAACGCGGCCTTTCGCAACGCCTTTCGTAATGCCTGTAATGTCCGCCGTTTTGCCTGCAGGGTTCCTGATAAACGACCCTTGGCTGGCAGTAAACGACGGGAGCTGAATAGACAGGATGACAATACCTTACTACCTCACGGTACTGCCTGTGGTAATGACGATGTCCGTAACCTTGTGCGCTAACGCTGATGTTCATTGCTGTAAGCAATACGACTAATAAAACGGTTGAAATGATGCTGCTTTTCATAACTTTAATTGTTTTGAAAGTATGGTTGCAATTTGCTTGCCAGTTTTATGCGAAATGGACACGGGGAAGTGTTAAAAGAATCATAAGGCGTGGCAAACTGATTTTCAGCTGAGCTATTAGTAGGTTTCCGATAATAGCAAACAATTATATATTTTGTGCCGCAATCCATCAAACTAAATAAAACGTACAGACCAAATGAACAGACATATTCTATTTTCTTTTTTGTCTCTTATGCTTTGTGTAAATGCAACTGCCCAAATATTAAATATAGACAAAAATGAAGTGGGTGAAAAGGATAAAAAATGGCTGGTCAATACAAACCTTACGTTTTCTTCTGATCAGCAGAAATATAATGTACTGGATATATTCTATGTGGGCGATATATCCTACAAGTATAAAAAACGACGGTACGTCTTTTATGGAAAAATTGACCGGCTCACAGATGGTAGTTTGAAAATACAGGATGCAGGATGCTTCCAGTTACGGGACAGGATAGGCATTAAGAAAAAATACAGCTGGGACTACTTCGTGCAACACCAATGGAATGGCGCATGGGGCATGGTTAACCGCGACCTGGCAGGGATCAATCATATACAGGAATGGGTAAATAATGACAGCGTCGATTTCTTTACTGGCATCGGGATATTTTATGAAAAAGAAACCTGGAACTGGTCGGCTGTTAGCCCCGAGAAAATACCGCCCAACCCGCTCGACGTAACGTTCGAACATCCGCGCTTGAATCTTACAGCGAAATATTCAAGAACTTTTAAAAATAACATAGATCTCGTTGCCCGCGTATTTGTTCAGTCTGCAATACTCAATAAAGAGGTGATCAACAGAAGTTCCATAGCCGGACAAATAAACATCCCAATACATAAAAAACTAACATTTGCAACTAACGTCGACTTCATTTACGATACCCACCCACCTGTTCCGGTTCATAATTTCTTGTATAGCTTTTCGCAAACAATAGGGCTAGTTTTGTAAGTCTAAACATATTTCAAAGAGAAATCCACAAATTTTCCAAGCATACAAATTACAAAATACCAAATAAAAGCCATTTGAAATTAGCTACCCTATCTTGCCTGTTGGGAAATTTGAACAATGCGAATATCATTGACAATTAAATGGTTTGGTCTATATTTATACCGTTTGTACCAACATCTACATTTCCGGAAAGCATTGCCAAAAACACAATCGATGAAAAATGTGCTAAAAATCACATTACTTTTATTGTTTAGTTTTTTAATTATCAATAATTTGCAGGCAAGGGCAATAGCAGATTCTATTGCTTCAAGTACTACTCCCGTTGTAAATACAACCAGCATACTCACGACTGACAGTTCAAAAAACACAATAACTGGCAAATCCGAAGATGACAAAGGAAACAACGCTAAAATCCAGGCAGCTGAAATTACGGCGCCCCCACTAAGTGGCCCTGAAAGCGAAAACTCCCCACTTTTACTGGTATTGATTTGTGCACTTGCCGGCGGCTTACTTACGGTTTTCACCCCTTATGTATATGCATTTGTGCCCATGACCATCAGTACATTGGTCTTTCGCAGCACATCGAGAGAGGAGGGCAACCGGCACACGCTCTATTTTGCCTGCTTTATTGTGGCAATATTCACTGCACTTGGCGCCCTCATATCCATCATTTTCGGATCCACGGGCCTACACAAGCTCACCGCAAACTGGATATTTAATTTGTTTTTCTGCCGGTTTCTTGCGGGCCTGGGTCTTTCTATGCTTGGCGCATTCGACATTTCGCTGCCCATGAGGCTGATAAGGGCAACGCATTCACGTGCCCGGTCGGTCAGTACTGGCGGGTTGTTTTTTATGGCACTCACGTTGCCGGTGGCTACTTTTTCATCCACCTTCCCATTGGTGGGGCTTGTGCTCGTACTTGCCGGAAAGGGAGGGATTGCCGGGCCAGTTGCAGGAATGTTTGGCTTTTCAATTGGGATTGCGTCTCCCTTTCTTTACCCCAGGCTCATTAACTTGATGCCCGCTTCGGCGCTCAATTATGTCAAGGTAATTTTGGGTTTCGCGCTGTTCTTCCTTGGTGTAAAATTCTTTTCAAATGCCGACGTCGCCAAGGGATGGCATATACTCGATCGCGA
>CANCOG010000421.1 GCA_947379685.1 Flavipsychrobacter stenotrophus
ACGGTCATGGAAATGATAGGCTGGGCGCTGGCATCCGCTTTTGTGACTACAGGAGGTGCGTCAATATTCTGGGGCAGACTTTTTATGGATTGGGAAACCTTGTCGCGTACGTCGTTTGCCGCAGCTTCCAGATCGACGCCCAGGTTAAATTCCACACTAATACTACTCGCTCCCTGGGCACTGGTGGATGATACATTTTTGATCCCGGCTACGCCATTGATGGATTTTTCGAGCGGCTCGGTGATCTGTGACTCCACTACATCGGGGTTGGCACCGGCATAGCTCGTTTTAACGTTAATGATTGGCGGGTCGATGGACGGATAGTCCCTGATACCGAGGTATTTAAACCCAATACCACCAAACACTACGATAATTATATTTAGTACTATAGCTAAAACAGGCCGCCGAAGCGACAGCGATGGTAGACTCATCTTTGATCAAAAATAGTTTTAGTTAACAGGCAAATTAGACCTAAATTACCGTGCCAAGTTTAAACTTTCATTAAAAAACTACATAATTTAATTGCTAAATTTCTACTGTTTTAACCAGCAAAGCTTAATGAAGGGTTTTTGGTGGAATATGATTACGAAGGGTAAACAGAAGGGGAAAGAATTGTGTTCTTATGATCACAAAGATATACCGCTATCGTTCATTTCGCATTTTTGCCGCTAACCATTATCTTTGTCATTCATCGAATCGCTTAACATACGCTATGCTGCCACTTGCCACTACGTCGAAATCATCAAGGTTGTCATTTGAAGAGTTTAAACAGGAAGCGCTGGATGACTACCGCATGGCTATAGCCAGTCGTGAAGCCAGTCTGATAGGCCGCCGTGAGGTGCTTACCGGTAAGGCTAAGTTTGGGATTTTCGGCGATGGTAAGGAACTGGCCCAGATAGCTGCGGCCAAATGTTTTTTGCCGGGTGATATACGTTCTGGTTATTACCGCGACCAGACGCTGATGTTTGCCACAGGGATGAGTGATATCCAGAAATTCTTTGCGCAGTTATATGCTGATCCGGATCTGGATCACGAACCGAGTACTGCGGGCAGGATGATGAACGGGCACTACGGCACCCGCTGGCTTGATGAAAAGGGAGAATGGAAAGATCTGACCACTGCCCCACAAAGCAGCAGCGACATTTCGCCAACTGCGGGTCAAATGGTAAGAGCACTCGGTCTGGCATGTGCTTCTAAAATGTACAGGCATGTTCCGGAGTTGCAGACGGGTTTTGAACAATTCACGAGGAATGGCAATGAGGTTATCTTCTGTACCATTGGTGATGCGTCTACGTCTGAAGGGCCATTCTGGGAATCGGTAAATGCTGCAGGTGTGCTGCAGGTCCCGATGGCGATTTTTGTTTGGGATGATGGATATGGAATATCTGTGCCACGTAAATACCAGACCACGAAAAATTCCATTTCTGAGGCTTTGGGCGGTATGCAATGGAATGAAGCGGAGGGCGGCATTAATATTTATACTGTCAAGGGCTGGGATTATGCGGCTCTTGTTGATACCATACAAAAAGGCATTGAGCGAGTAAGGGAAACACATATTCCAGCTATATTTCATGTGCAGGAAGTTACGCAGCCGCAAGGGCATTCTACATCTGGCTCTCACGAACGTTACAAGAGCAAGGAACGCCTGGAGTGGGAAAAGGAAATGGACTGTATCCTGAAAATGAGGGAGTTCATCATCAGCAACGAGATTGCCGATGACGCTGAATTACAGGTAATTGAAGGCGAGGCAAAGGATGAAGCCCGTGCAGCCAAGCAGCGCGCATGGGAAGATTTTCTGAGGCCTGTGCGGGAGCAGATAACACAAGCTACTACATTGTGTAATCAGGTAGTATATGAAACAGGAGCAAATGCCCGTGATATTGCTGCGCTTGTACATGAACTGAACAGCATTAAGGAGCCGATAAGGAAGGACGTAATGCAGACAGTGCGTAAAGTATTGGGGCTGTGTACCCAGGGGGGTGAGGCGGTGCGTGCTTTGAACAATTTTTACGACGAAATAAAGAAGGACAATAAACTGAAATTCTCTTCTCACCTGCACTCAGAAAGCAAGTACAGTGTGATGAAGGCGCTGGAAGTGCCGGCTCAGTTTGACGCTAATTCGCAGGTGTTGAACGGGTATGAGATACTCAATAAATTCTTCGACCTGACCTTTGCGAGCAACCCGGCGGTTGTGGCATTTGGTGAGGACCTGGGTAAGATAGGTGATGTGAATCAGGGTTTTGCCGGCTTGCAGGACAAGTACGGGTCCATGCGCATATCGGACACCGGTATTCGTGAGGCAACCATAATAGGGCAGGGGATTGGTATGGCCATGCGTGGCCTGAGGCCTATTGCTGAAATTCAGTACCTTGATTACTTGTTATACGGCCTGCAGCCGCTGAGCGATGATGTTTCTACCCTGCAGTACCGTACCCGCGGCGGACAAAAATGCCCGCTCATAGTGCGTACCCGTGGCCACCGACTGGAAGGTATATGGCACAGCGGTTCGCCTATAGGCATGATCATTAATGCCATAAGGGGTATGTATCTGTGTGTGCCGCGTAACATGACGCAGGCAGCCGGTATGTACAATACATTGCTGAAATGTGACGAACCTGCAATAGTGATAGAATGTTTGAATGGCTACAGGCTGAAGGAAAAAATGCCGTCTAACCTGGCTGAATATTCTGTGCCGTTTGGTATACCGGAGGTGGTAAGGGAAGGAGCAGATGTTACTATTGTTTCTTATGGTTCTACACTACGTATAATTGATGATGCCATCAACAATTACCTGGAGCCACAGGGCATTAGCTGTGAAGTAATAGACGTGCGCACTTTGCTGCCATTTGACATTAACCACATGATTGTTGAGTCGCTGAAAAAGACCAACCGCATTGTATTTATAGATGAAGACGTACCGGGTGGCGCAAGTGCCTATATGTTCCAGCAGGTGATGGAAAAGCAAGGTGGTTTCCGCTGGCTCGATGTAGCCCCGCGAACCATTACCGCCAATGCCCACCGCCCCGCCTATGCTACCGACGGGGACTATTTCTCTAAACCCAATGCAGAAGATATTGCAGCGGTGATTGAGGAAATGATGAAGGAGTAATTCAATGATGAAATGATATTTTTGACAAACCCATGCCGAAAGGCGTGGGTTTGGTGTTTTTTGGGAGGCAGTAATAAACCCTAACGACAATATTTCGCTATCCCGTTCTCGATCATTTCACGTGTGATGCCTCTTTGGCGAAAACAGGCGACGGCATGTCGAATTCAGTATCAAATTGAATGTTGACAATTTTGAGATCGGCGCACAAATTGTCCTTTTCTTTTTCGGCTTCTTTTGGGTCAGTAGGGCCATTTCCGGCTTCTAATATCTTCGCTCTGACTATTGCTCTTGTTGCAATCGCTTCAATGTAATAAGGTTCAATTGCAATAGCCTGGTTCAGGTCTTTTAATGATTCAGTCAATTTGGATCGTGCAGCCAGCATTCTGCTTCGCTCGTAATATGCTTCAGCAAAATCGGGTTTCAATGCAATTGCCTTTGTAAATGATTTAATCGCATCATCGAATTCATTTTCGATTTTATGGCTTTTCCCTATATAGTAATAGTCCCAGGTAGGTTTGTCCTGCGGTAACAAAGTCTTTATTCCCTCTGTATAAAGCATTCTACTTTTTAATTTCCCGGTGGAATAATATTCGGTCCATATCCCTGTATGTTTGCCATTCAAGAATTCACCAGTCTCCTTTATTTTACCGTCGCTAAAATAGCCTTGAACTCGGCCATTGCGAATACCATCCTTAAAAACTATTGATGTTTCTACCGTTTTGCCATCCGGGAAAAAGTAAAACATGGTATCATTTGTATAGCCATCCCGAACTTTAAATTGCATGCGTTTTTTACCCAAAAGAAAGTACTCTATAATGGGACCTGAATATGGTGTTTTTGACCCCTTCAGGTAATATCGATCTCGCTTCATATCCAAAGCGAAACCGGTAGGTATTTTCTTTATGTCTTGCGGTCGATCGTGGTATTCCCTGGTAATAATGTAAATGATGGTGTCCGTATTTTTAAATCCCAGTCGCGCAATCTCAACACTGTCAGTAACTGTATCTTTACTGAAAATGGCAATGTTATCTACCCAAAGTACTTTCTTTTCCAAGTATGCATGTTTTTGGGAGCCAGTTTCCAAAGCGACAGAATCCAATACATAAAGCGTTCGCTCCCCAGTTTTATTACCTCGACCTTGTACTGTCATATTCTCAATGAAAATGATAAGCAATGTCAGTGCAATCAGTCTAAAATAAGTCATCGGTCGCATTTGCTGATTTAATAAACATGCCCAAATATAGCCAACGTTCATTTTCTACTCTTTTAATTTGCTGATTATTTTTTAAAGAATGGTAAAAAAACGTTCACGAATTTCGCTAAACTGCGGATAGGATTCTTAATTCGGAGTATGACTGATTTGCGATAAACAATATAAGCCAAAATTTGTTGCTTCGATTGATGTGCGATCATTAATTATTTCCAATGTTTTATCGTTGTTTGTCTATTTGGCGGCGACCGTCACTATCGGAGCCGAATGCTTAATCTCCGCTGTTTTTTGTCAATACGACCTTTCGGTTTCGGTTATTTGAGTTTTGTAATTGGTTCCTTTGTCGGAAATTTCCGCGTTTTGGTCGGATGAAAACTACCCTTCGTCGGAACAAGTATTTGTTGGGGTATCGGTGAGTGTATTATTGTATTGTAATACCCACCTTTATGAATTTCAAAACCCAATTTTATCTCCCTCCGTCGCGCCGAACTGTTCTCTTGGGCTACCTGGTCAATAGTCCGCCGTAG
>CANCOG010000422.1 GCA_947379685.1 Flavipsychrobacter stenotrophus
AGGTACTATCAGTGCTTCTGGTGTCTTAACAGCTGTGTCTGCTGGTATTACCAACGTTTCTTACATAGTTACCAACGTGTTTACATGTGCTACTACAGTAACTTTAGCTGATACCATCAGCACAATACCTTCAGTTGGCGCTATCAGCGGTCCTGCTCTGGTTTGCTCAGGTGCTACAGTTACACTTACTGATGCTACTGCGGGCGGTACATGGAACAGCAGCAACCCATCAGTTGCTACTGTAGATCCTTCTACAGGTGTTGTTACCGGTGTTGCTTCTGGTTCTGTTGTTATTTCTTACACAGTAGGTACAGGTTGTGCCACTACTGTTACAACTATCGATTCTGTGATCGCTTCTCCAATGGTGAGCGCAATTACAGGAACTACTACAGCTTGTGTGGGTTCATCTACAACACTTAGCGATGCTACTTCAGGTGGTACCTGGAGCAGCAGCAACCCATCAGTTGCTACAGTGAGCACAGGCGGTGTTGTTACCGGTTCTGCAGCTGGTTCGGCTACTATTTCTTACACTGTAACCGGTACATCTGGTTGCAGCACAAGCGAAACAGCAGCCTACACTGTTAACGCAATGCCAGTGCTGAGCGCTATCATGGGTTCAACAAATGCTTGTCTCGGAACTACTATTACACTTACCGATACTGCAGCAGGTGGTACATGGAGCAGCAGCAATACAGGTGTTGCTACCGTTAATCCTTCTACGGGTGTTGTAACAGGTGTTTCTCTGAGCACTGCTACCATTACTTATAGCGTTACCAGCGGAGGTTGTACTTCAATGGTTACTTCAACCATTACAGTAAATGCTTTACCAACCGTTGCGGCTATCAGTGGTCCATCTAGTGTTTGTCCTACTTCTACTATCACATTGACCGATGCTACTGCAGGTGGTGTATGGACCAGCAGCGATGCAAGTCTTGCTACTGTTGCAACTACAGGTGCTGTAACTGGTGTAGGTGCAGGGTCAGTGACCATCAACTATACTGTAACAAATACTGCCGGTTGCTCTGCAACAGCTTCAGCTACTATTACGGTTAATACTTCAGCTACTATCAGTGCAATAACCGGTGCTTCTGGTATTTGCACAGGTTCTACAACTACACTTGCTGATGCAACAACAGGTGGTACCTGGAGCAGCAGCAACTCATCTATCGCTTCTGTAAATGCTACAGGTGTGGTTACAGGTGTGGCTTCCGGTTCTGCTACTATTACTTACGCAGTGGCTTCTGGTTCAGGTTGTCCTGGTGTGGCTACAATGGGTGTTACAGTAGGTACCCTCAGCGGTACACTGATACCAGGCAGTGGTTCATTGGTTATTTGCCATGGCACTCCGGTAACAGTTGCTGTGACTTCATCTGCCGCTACTGCTTACCAGTGGTATAACAGCAGTGTGTTGATCACAGGTGCTACCAATGCATCTTACACTACTGCAACTCCTGGCTTGTACTCAGTAAGGATTTCTAATGCAACCTGCAGCGAAGTATTGTCTGGTATCACAGTTAACAACAATGCTACACCTACTATCGTTCATGGTGCAGGTAACCTGTTGTACACTGGTACCTTCGTTTCTTACCAGTGGTACCGCAACGGTGTTGCTATTTCCGGAGCTACTTCAAGCACTTACACTTATTCAATGATCGGTAACTACCGTGTTATCGTTACTCAGACTGGCGGTTGTGCTGATACATCAGCTGCTTACAGCGTAACGACCATGGGCGGTGGTGGCGGCGGAAACGTCGGTGTAACCAATGTAACTGCTGAAGATATCAGGTTGTTCCCTAACCCTGCCGCTGCTGTTATCCGTGTTGAGTCACCAGTGAAAGTAAATATCACTGTAATGAGCCCAGACGGTAAAGTAGTAATAAGGGCTAATGATGCTACCGATATCGACGTGAGCAACCTCACCAACGGTATGTACATGATCATGATCTACGATCAAAACAATTCTCTGATCAAGGCTGACAAGTTCATGAAAATTGACTAATCAGTTCTGAACTGAATATTTATTAAAGAGACCGCCGGTGGCGGTCTCTTTTTGCGTAGGGGTGGGGGAGCGAAAAAGACCGGTCAAACATCGAACACTAACGAAATTGCAGCTGAATTCGAGGTCGGGGGGATTGGCGTGAATTGGGTATCAATCATTTGTAATTGTGGGGTCACTGATCCCACAATTAGTGGAAATCAATGCATATTGGTTGACGCGTCCACTTCAAAGAGGTACGAGTTCAAGCATCGTGAAAAGTACCTTTCATTTACAATGAGAACAGGCGGCTAAAAGCCGCCTGCAGGAGTGATGCCCCTAAAGGCTCCACGATGCCAAAATACAAAGTAGTTTAGAATTAGTGCAAATGTTGAGTAAGCAATATAAATTGATGATTTGATAGCTTTCCTGTCGTATGGTTCTGTCGTCCGGTAATCTTGCAATGTCTCCCAATGCGGTTAGTATCTGCACTCGATTCTCACTGGAGTCGGAGATACTGGCGAACTGTTGTTAATCGATGTAGGCAACAAGTGTCTTGACTCAAGCCCACATAGGAAATGGTAGATGTATACCAATGGCAATAATTTTCTAGATTTTAGTAACTTTGGAAAAGTGGCTGCTCACAATGGTCTGCAATTGATGGATATAAGTTCACCTGAATTGAAATTACTGAAACATGATCATCCAAATTGCAAATCCTTTGTTCAAAAATAAGAACCTGAAAACATTAGTAATATTTTTATTCTTATTTGTATTGAACTCACCCGATGGGAAGTGCCAAATTAACAGCACACCAATCATTCAGGATTCTGTTTATAGCATATCGAATATTGAGTTTGATTCCATGATTCAGGCTGGAATTGAAACAATGCGTAAGAAAAAGGATTTGTCAGTTGAACAAACTATTGTTTTTATAAAGCTTCACAATACAATAATACTCAATAGGAATTATGACCAAAATAAATTGTGTAAATTCTTTTTAAAGTCTTTTGATCCGTATACCGAAAAGAGTGCGAAACTTTTAGGATCAATTATATCAACAGGCATGGGCTATTATTCTCCAAAGTATAGAGTTCACTTAGGTGGCAATTTCATAAATATGGAAAAGAGCTCGTACAAAGTGCGTTAAAGCCCCCAGTTTTTTGCCTGGTCACTGCTACATCAAATGTAGGTAACGTTTGCTGTTGTATTTCGCCGCAGCACGCATAGTTGCCGGTCTCCCGACAGGCGAATTGAATTAAATTGTCCGTAGACTGCTAAATACTCCTACTGCGGTCATGAGACCGCAATCCATACCCGCTGGAGTCTTAGACACCGGCGAACTGTCTGTGTTTCCCTCCCGCTGAAAGATTGCTTCCTTCGTCGCAAAGACCGTGAGGTTTGAGGTTTTACTGGCTGGTTTAATTGTTGTTTTACTGCGCAGCAGCATTACCATGTTCGCTCAGCTTTAGCCGCCTGAGGGCGTTTTTGGGGCTGGTGTAGGATGAGTCGAGGATGAGGGCGCGGCGGTAGTCTATTACGGCTTCTTTTAACTTTTTAAGGTTTTCGTTACAGACGCCGCGGTTGTAGTAGGCTGTTGGGTTGTCGGGTTGGAGCTTGGTAACTATGTCGTATTGGCGGAATGCTTTTTCTATGGAATCCTGGTGCATCAGGATGTAACCGAGGTTGAAATATGCGTCAATGTAGTGAGTGTTGCGGATGATGCACCTGCGGTATTCGGCCTTTGCTTTTTCAAGTTCGTGGTTGTCCTGGAAGTATACGCCGCGGGCAAAAATAGGGAATACATCGCTGCTGTCGGCATGGTAGGCCTTGTCGAGGTACTGGATGGCAAGCGGGTTTTTCTTGGCGCTGTACAACAAACCGAGCTGTACTATGGCTCCCTGGAAATCGGGGGTGTGTTCGAGCGCTGTCTGGAAGCTGGAAATGGCCTGGGCGGTATCCTTCATTTCCTTATAAGCCATCCCTTTCAGGAAGTAGGCTTCGGGGTTGTAAATGTTTTTACGAAGCACAATATTCACTTGCTCGAATACCTTTGGGTAATCCTGGGCATAGAGGAACATTTTGGCCATCTTTAGGTGTGCCTGCGGGTCGTTGGGGTTTTTAGTGATGGCCTTCTGAAGCCACACCACTGAAGCTTCAATATCCTTTGATTCAAACAGAAGATCTCCAACTGCACTGTAGTATTCGGCCTGGTTGGTATCTAGTTCAGCCGCTTTTTTAAAGTCGTTGAGCGCCAGCGTATCCATTTTCAGTTTATACAGCATTTTGCCGCGTTCAAAGTACAGAACGGCTTTGTCGGGGCTGCTTTTAATACGGTCTGAGATATCCTTTAAGCGGGGATCGCTGTCGAAAACGGGGTTATTTTCAACGGGTGTATGTTTGTCTTTGCAACTAATAAAAAGCAGGATTCCCAAAATAAGGGTTAAGTACTTCATGCATGAGCTTTTCATACTGCAAACTTATTAAAATTGAGGCTATTAAACTTGCCGGTTATTAAATCCATTTGTGAATATTGTTGCAAATTGCCTGGCCGGTTGGGACGTTGTTTCGCGCAAAGTCGTCAAGTCGCGGTTTTCGTCTTTTTCAATTCGAGATAAAGGACGATCAAATATAAAGCCGCAAAGGGTACTTTAGCGTCAACTATAACCTTTCCCGGTATTGATCCTCCAGTCTTCATCAACCAGCATCAAAAAAATGGCTGCCAGCATCTCGCGATGCGGCAGCCACCTGTTTGCTCACTTTCTCTCTCTCGAATTTTTGTTTTATTCTTTTACTAACCTCATCACTTTCTTTTCGTTGCCTGATGCGATTTCTACCATGTAGATGCCTGCTGGCAAT
>CANCOG010000423.1 GCA_947379685.1 Flavipsychrobacter stenotrophus
AAGGAAATGAAAGAAAAGGAAGTGTCTGTTTATCATTTACAGGCTACGTGGCCACAATTTAAATGGTGAGTATTTTTGAAATAATTTGTAACTTGACCTAATGAGCGAACGTATCATAACATTATTTGGCGAAGAGATAGTTCCCGAGCAACCCAAACCCGTTGCCCGGACCCGCGCAAAAAAGAAGGGCGACGACAAGAAAGAAGATGAAGAAGCGGAAAAAAATACCGCTTCGGAAACTACAGATATGCCCGTTGTTGAGGAAATAAACGCAGCAACGCCACCAGATAGTGTTATTGAAGAGCCAGTTGCAGAAGCGGTAATTTCGCCTGATCAAATAGTTGCGGCTACGGAAGTAGTTGCTGAAAGTGTAGTGGACGAGTCTGCCACCGTGCCTGATGCAGCGATAAATACAGAGGAAACAGAGGCTGTTGCAACCGAACCAGAAAATACAACGGAAGAACCAGCTTCAATTTCCAGCGTTGGTGAAACTAATGGTTCACCTGAAATTAATCAGAGCGCCGCGACGGAGTCGGAAATATCTGATGTTTCAATTTCCGCATCTGTACCTGAAAGTGAGCAAGAGGATACAACCACGGCTGAGCTTGAACCAACAGGAGAAGAACTGGAAAACACAGATGAAACTCCCGAACAAGAAGCCACCCTCAAAAAAGAACATATTAACCTGCCCGACGATTGGAAGGGAGAAAAGCACTACTACTCTATTGGCGAAGTCGCTGAGCTGTTTAAAGTAAAAACATCGCACATCCGTTTCTGGACCAATGAATTTAAACTGAAGGTAAGAACAACGCGCAAGGGCGACAGGTTGTACACTCCTGATCAAATAAAGGAATTAAGGGCCATTCATCACCTGGTTAAGGAGCGCGGATTTACGCTTAACGGTGCAAAATCAAAACTTGCCAGCGGCAATAACCTGGTGGTAGAAACAGTCGACCTCAAAAAATCGTTAATGCAGCTCCGGAACCAACTTATGGCTATCAAAAACCAGCTGAAATGATTACTCAATTACCTAATTGCTTCATGGTATAATGAAAAACACTTTTCAGAATACGGCACTGTCGAAGACCTTTCTGGCAGTCCTCTTTTTACTGGTAACCGCACAGGCGATGGCGCAAAAAACAACCTACGAAACGCTTATTGATGAAAAAAATGGCAACACCGTTTTTAAAGGTAAGTGTACCTTCACCGACCTCTATACCGAACAAAGCTTCGATTGGATGCGGACTGGAAGCAGTGCTTACGCGCCTGACGAAAAGGCAATAAAAACGCTGAATGGGAAACTAAATAAATACAGCATTTTGGTTTTTCTGGGTACCTGGTGTGGTGACTCAAAAGATCTTGTGCCGGAATTGTACAAGGTGCTCGATCTCATTCATTACCCTGTAGCCAATGTAACCATCTACGGTGTTGACAGACCCAAAACTACCGGCACTGGTGTTGAAAAAACCTATGGCATTACCAACGTACCAACCATTATAGTACTGGACGGTAAGAAAGAGATAGGCCGGATAACCGAGAGTGTTGATAATAGTATGGAAGCGGACCTGGCCGCTATTGTTGCGAAACACAAAAAGTAAGAAAAACCTGACGTTGTTTTAAACTCAACTGATACCAAATCTGAAACCCGGCCACCTATTAATTAATTCTTTTAACAACATATATGCAATTACCTGAGCATCTGACCATCGACTTCTTAAAAACACCACAGGGCGAACTGGCCCTTTCGGCGGCCGCCACGGGCCGGATTAGCCACAACCGGGAATACCTGGATAATATTTTGAAACAAGGTGGTACGTATTATGGCATTAATACTGGTTTCGGCTCACTGTGTAATGTGCGTATAAAGGACGATGAGCTCTCGCAACTACAGGAAAACCTCGTTTGCTCCCATGCCTGCGGTATGGGCGATGAGGTGCCTGAAGAAATAGTGCGATTGATGTTATTGCTTAAAGTACATGGTCTCAGTCAGGGGTACAGCGGTGTTCGCACCGAAGTTGTTCAACGCCTGGCCGATTTTTATAACCATGGTATTCACCCGGTGGTATTTGAGCTCGGCTCTCTGGGAGCGTCTGGCGACCTGGCTCCTCTGGCACATCTCTGCCTGCCTATTCTTGGTAAGGGCGATGTGCATTATAAAGGAGAAAGAATGCCTGCAGCTAAAGCATTGCAAATGGCGGGTCTGCAACCACTTTCGCTTGCGGCAAAAGAAGGTCTGGCATTACTGAATGGAACCCAGTTCATGAGCAGTTACCTGAGTTGGAGCCTTGTAGCCGCAAAGCGGTTGCTCATGTGGGCCGATGTTGTAGGTGCACTTTCCGCTGATGCATTTATGGCTAAGGATGAGCCTTATAAGCACCCTATTCATCGTGTGCGCCCACACAAGGGACAAATAACAACAGCGGCCAACATGCTTAAATTGCTTTCCGGCAGTGCTATTCAGCAAAAACCAAAAGAGCAGGTTCAGGATCCGTACTCGTTCCGGTGTATACCACAGGTTCATGGTGCCACAAAGGATGTTGTAGCTATGGCCATACAGGTTATTGAAACGGAGATCAATTCAGTGACTGATAATCCTATTGTGTTTCATGATGAAGATGCAATAATGAGCGGTGGTAATTTCCATGGTCAACCACTTGCACTACAGGCCGATTTTCTGGCAATTGCCATGGCCGAATTAGCAAATATATCTGAACGCCGCATCTACCTGCTGGTAAGCGGTCAAAGAGGCCTGCCTCCATTCCTGGCACCCGATGCCGGCCTGAACAGTGGTTTCATGATTGCGCAGTATACTGCGGCAGCTATAGTAAGCCAGAATAAGCAATTCTGTACCCCATCATCGGTTGACAGTATTGTGAGCAGCAACGGCCAGGAAGACCACGTAAGCATGGGTGCCAATGCCGCTGTAAAGCTCCGAAAGGTGATACAGAATGTTCAGCGCGTACTCGGCATTGAGCTCCTTACTGCCGCACAGGCACTTGAATTCCGCCGGCCTGATCTGTCATCCCCAGCCCTGGAGAACGTTTTCAATGCTTTAAGGGCAACCACTTCATTTATGGCACAGGACACTATTTTGCATGAGGGACTTATTGCTGCTGAGCGTTTTTTGGATAGGGATTCGGAAGGGCTGACAGGCATTAAATAGATTTATTCTTAAATTGTGTCAACAGCGTTGACACAATTACAAAATGCTGAAAACCAACAGAATATAATTTGATCGCCTGATCTCAATTTTTCTGAAAATAAAGTTACTAAAGCTTTCGCCTATGTCACAACAAGAATTTGCCAACATAATATCCCTCATTAAACAGTCGCAGTTAACGGCAGCACGCGCCGTTAATACTGAGTTGGTGAATGTGTACTGGCAAGTAGGCGGGTACATCAGCCAACGGATTGCCGAAGCTGCGTGGGGAGACAAAACTATAGACGAGCTTGCCGAATTTATCACAAAACAATACCCGGAACTTAAAGGTTTTAATCGCCGGGGGCTCTACAGGATGATGCAATTTTATGACACATAATGTAATTCATCAATTGTGTCAACACTGTTGACACAATTACAAAGCATTGAAAATCAACAAAATATAATTGTGTCAACAGTGTTGACACAATTTAAACTATCTGACATACGAAAAACTGCGCTTACAAAATTGAGCTGGTCGCATCACCTGACAATAATGTCACGGTGCAAATCGGAAGAGGAACGAATATTTTACATCAACCAAAGTATAAAAGAAAGTTATAGCGTAAGGGAATTAGATCGTCAGGTATCCAGCAGTTTATTTGAAAGAGTGATGATTGGGAATGCAAAGCTGCCAGCTTCTATCAAAGAAACGCATCCGGGAATTATCAATGTTTTCAGAGATACTTACATTGTAGATTTTCTCAACTTACCTGAACCACATAGTGAAACTGAACTAAAAAAAGGCCTGATCAGCCAAATGAAAAAATTCATACTTGAATTAGGCAAGGATTTTCTGTTTGCTGGTGAAGAGTACAGGGTTCAGGTGGGCTATCGCGATTTTTTTATTGATCTGCTTTTTTATCATCGTGGTTTACAATGCCTGGTTGCCATAGAACTAAAAACAGACCGGTTTGAACCCGAATATCTTGGAAAACTAAACCTTTATCTGGAAGCTTTAGACCGGGATGTAAAAAAGGAAAACGAAAAGCCAAGTATTGGCATATTGTTGTGTAAAGACAGGGATGCAGAGCTGGTAGAGTACGCCCTCAGCAGGAATTTATCGCCTACACTTATAGCTGAATACAATACATGGTTGCCCGATAAAAAAATATTACAACAAAAATTGCACGAACTTTTCGAAAATGACGGAATAAAAGATGCCTAAATGTTGCAGAAACCAACTCAATACTCGATGCAAGTGTTTTAACCCATGCCCATCTATCTTTTGAGGCCGTTTTAGCTGCTGGTAACCGAATATGATTAAGTTTGGAGGGGCTAAAGTTAATTAAGGGCGTTTATAATTAAGGTTGGCTGCATCACCATAAAAATACTGCTCCTGCGGTTTTAGACAGAAGCAAGAGGTGTCAAATAAATTTATTCTTAAATTGTGTCAACAGTGTTGACACAATTACAAAGCGATGAAAATCAACAAAGTATAATTGTATCGCGCTTTGCCCCACTATATTTACAATTTACAACTGCTCTATGAACCAGCCTTGCTACATAGTTACCCAATGTTACGGAAACGAAGGTGTTTTCCTGGAGTGTGCTTTTGCATTGCTCTCGCTTTCGCGGTTGTACAAACCCGCGGAACTGGAGCACCTGGAAATATGGATCTATACCGA
>CANCOG010000424.1 GCA_947379685.1 Flavipsychrobacter stenotrophus
GGCTGATCCGACAACTGTAAAATTCAATTCGCCGGACAGTTCCGATGGCTATTGGAAGGCAACTGTGCCCATACTGGTCGAAGGATGTCCTTCGTCCTACCTTTAAGGAAGCATTTGCTTCCGAAAACAATCCACCGCCAATTTTTGCACACACTTAACGCCTGTCCCGCACCTTTTACGGGACGGTGTCTGTGAGGTGTGCAATATTCCACCGGTTACACCGGCGGCTATCCGAATGGATCACTTTAGGACAAACATGGTACCCACTCGGGGCTAACATGTCACGAAATCATACCCATCATAAAAATCATAGTTCAGACACCGATCTCGTTCTTGCCCTCACCCCCATTAATCCATTAAGCAATTCAGCCATTAAGTAATTCAGCAATTATCATTCCGGATTCAAAATCGCCACAAACTGATTATCCCCAGTAAACAACTTCTTTGCAGTCTCCTTAATATCAGCCGGAGTCAGTTTGTTGATATAGGATTCGTATTGCAGCACCCGGTTCTTGTTCATACCCCAAAACAGCGTACCTTCCATTGTCCCCAGCCAGTACCTGTTCTCCTTGAGGTCTGTTTTATGTTTTTCCAGCCACTGACTTTTCACCTTGTCCAGGTCCTTCGGGTCCGGGCCATTATTCTTTATTTTGGCAATCTCAGCATGCGCCGCAACCAGCAGTTTCTCTACATTTTCCGGACCGCAAGGCAAATATAACTGCACCCTGTAACGCGAATAAGGCTCCTTCGCCACCGACCCATAAAAGCCACCACCATAGATCGCCCCCATTTTTTCACGCAGGTCTTCTATCACCTTTATGTTGAGTATTTCTGCAACCGCATTCGTCTTCAGGGCCAGCTCCTCGGAGTAGGGTAGTTCTCCATGATAGATCTCCAGTATCATGCTCTTTGGTTCCTTGCCCTTGTTTATTTTCAGTGTTTGATTACCCTTCACCGGGCGTACACCGTTATCCTTAAAACTGAGGGTCTTGTTTTTTACAGGCAGGCTACCCAGGTAGGTTTCCAACAACGGCAATGCCGTTTCAGGTTTTACATTTCCCGCCAAGTAAAAATGATATCCATCGGCACAGCCAAATTCATCAACGTACAATTGCATAGCCCTGTCCAGGTCCAGCTTTTCGTAATCAGCAACGGTAGGAACCCCCATTTTTGCAAGCGGATTATTGTTATAAAACACCTTCGTGGTAGTATCGCTAAAGGCAGCCTGCGGGTTAGCCGCCATAAATTTAACCATTGCACTCTGCTTCTCTTTATAAGCCCTGAACAATCCCGTGTCCCTCCTGGGTTGCGTCATTTGTAACCAGGTCAGCTGCAACATCGCTTCAAAATCTTTCACCGTACTGGCGCAGTTCACATCGTCCGTTATTTCACCTATGGACATGTCCGCGTTTGCCTTCTTGCCCGCGAATATTTTTTCTATATCCGAAGGACTAAACAGGCCATACCCCATGGCATCCATCACCTCCGCAGCAAAGTGCACATTGCTGCGGTCTTTAACTCCGTAGTTATTGGCGCCACCCATTTTTATGCCCTTCATCAATATCTCATCGCTCTTGAAATCAGTCGGCTTTATCGTCACCTGTATGCCATTGCTCAGCGTATAGGTCGTAACATCAAATCCTTCTTCCTTCTGCTGAGACACTACCTTCCCGGGAGTGGGTGGTACGGCCACCACCGCAGATGCCACAACATAATCCTCATCTCTCTGTATGGACTGCCTGAAGGCACTATCCGTAAGTGCCAGCAATGTTTTGTCATCAGGCAACTTTACCTCAGGCTTATCAGGCGCAGTTACCAGCGTAAATGTATTCTTGCTGTCCAGCCATTGGTGCGCCAGGGCGTTCACTTCCCGTAGGTGCACACCCGGAATCATTTTAAGGTAGTAATTGTGTTCATTGGTAATACCTGGGAATGCCTCCCCATTCAGAAACACCCTGATGTATTCTTCCACATAGGCACCGCTTTCCGTTGTATTTCTTTCATTGTATACCTTCTCTATACTGCTCAGCATTTCTCTTCTTGCCAGTTCCAGTTCCGTCTCTGTAAATCCAAACTCTTTCACCTTCTTTAGTTCACGCGCTATCGCAAATAGCGGCTTTACTATACCCTCATCACCAATAATAACCCCTGCCTCCAGTCCTTCATAACCATGTATCAGGTCATCCGTAGATACCCCCGCAAACGGAAACGGCGGGTTTGTTCCTTGTGAAAGGTCCACCAGCCTCCTGTTGATCATACTCAACACCATACCCTTCACCAGGTTTTTTCTATAATCACCCACTGTGATCTCCGCGTCTTTCTTTGTGTATGGAAACTTGATAATTAGCCCGCTATTGGTAGTTTCCTTATCAGTAACCACCATTGCTTCTGCTTTTTCCCTTGGAGATACCGATACATACTTGCGCTCCTTTTCAATAGCTGGGTTCTTGAGCCCTTCAAAGTGTTTTTTGAGCATTTTCATGGCCGTTGGTACATCAATATCGCCAACAATAATCACCGCCTGCAAATCTGGCCGGTACCAATCCTGGTAAAATGACCTGACCTTGTCATATGTAAAACTCTTCAGTACTTCATCCTTTCCTATCGGAAGCCGGTCTGCGTACAACGAACCCTGAGCAAGCTTTGGGAAGAATTTTTTCAGCATACGGTCATCCGCACCCTTGCCCAGCCTGCTCTCTTCCAACACGACTCCCCGCTCTTCATCAATATCTTTATCTGTAAGCAACGCATTGTGCGCCCAGTCTTCTATTATCTGGAAACCCTTTTCCAAATTCCCCGGTTTATCAGTAGGTATCGGCAAAATATAGATGGTCTGGTCAAATGAAGTATTGGCATTCAGGTCCGCCCCAAACTGCACCCCAATCGACTGCAAATAGCTCACCAGTTCATTCTTCTTAAAATTCTTTGTTCCGTTGAAGTTCATGTGTTCCATGAAATGCGCAAGGCCGGCTTGCTCTTCAGTTTCCTGAATTGACCCGGCGTTAACCACCAATCTCAGTTCTACCTTCCCCTGCGGCTTATGGTTAGTCCTGATAAAATACGTCAGTCCATTCGCGAATTTCCCGGTAACAACGCCTGTGTCCCTAGGTAGTTTAGCAGTGAGATCCTGCCCCTGAGCAACAAAAGGAAGCATAACCAGTGCCAAACCGGCAACTATACGTTGAAATCGATGGGCGAAAGTGTTCATATGCATTATGTGATATACTGCAAAAGTATTATGTCCAGGCGCCATTTCTTATCTTTGCCAAAAATTATTTAAGTAAAAATTTTTGTGTACGGTTCCCTTACACACTCCGGTTTTCCTATCACTTCTACTTAACTTCGTTGTGCTTTTTGACTTTATCGTCACTCACCACGTTTTTTTTGACGTTATTTTCTCGTTCTTGAAAATTTAAATAGCTTTTCTGAAAGTTTTTTTTATCTTTGCAATCCGTTCTGAAAAAGTCAAAAGGTTTAGCTTTTTGACTTTTTAGTTTAGGTCGGTGAAATCGCAGTTATTTTTTAAATGACATAATTGGTTTTCAGCGAATAACATATACGGGCATAGTTCAATGGTAGAATAGAGGTCTCCAAAACCTTTGATCGTGGTTCGAATCCGCGTGCCCGTGCCAGGTTTTTGGTGTTCCTTCGGGAGCACCGTATTTTTTTGATTGTTGACTTTTGAAATTAAGCAAATGAGCAAATTAGGCAGTTATATACAGGAGGCGTACGACGAGTTACTCCACAAAGTAAGCTGGCCATCATGGGACGAGTTACAGCAGACAACAATTATTGTGTTGGTTGCATTAGGGCTTGTTACTGCGGTAGTTGCCGGAATGGATTTAGCATCAAAGGGAGTCCTTACTTTTATTTATCAATTATTAGGCAAGTAAAGTATGGAAACAATGGATGAAGTTGCAGAAAGTCAGAATTCCTTACCGGAAGCAGTTGCTCCGCAGGAGCCTGCTGCACCTGCACAGGAAACCAAGTGGTATGTAATACGCGTGGTGAGTGGAAAGGAAAGGAAGATAAAGGAATATATTGACAGGGAAGTTAAGATAAACAACTGGACAAAATCGGTGGTGCAGGTATTGTGCCCTATTGAGAAGGTGTTTAAAGTACTTAATGGTAAGAAGGTTTTACGCGAAAAGACCTTATACCCTGGCTACATTTTGCTGGAAGCAGTTGATGGTGCATTGTCTGGAGATATCATACATACTATAAAGAACGTTACCAATGTTATTCACTTCCTGGGCAGGGAAAACCCTACAGCACTCAGGAAAACGGAAGTGAACAAGATGTTTGGTAAGATGGATGAGGTGAGTGAGCAGGGTATTGTTTATGCGGAGCCTTATATCATTGGTGAAACAGTAAAGATCATTGACGGACCTTTCAACGATTTCAATGGTACAGTAGAAGAGGTAAACGAGGAGAAGAAGAAGTTGAAGGTGGTTGTAAAGATCTTCGGGCGTGCTACTCCGGTGGAGCTGAACTACAGCCAGGTAGAAAAAATATCATAAATGCATTTAAAGATAATAAAAAGCCTCATCTGGAAACAGTTGAGGCTTTTTTGTTTGCTGTTTATAGGAGCATGTGATGAGGTAATGTTCTGCGAAAGAATGAGGCGTTCTGCAAGGGTACAAATGGGTATATGGCAATTGTTGTTATCGGGCGTAATAAACGCCTTGCCGTGGCATCCGCGTTACAAACGCGGACGAGTGTTGGGAATACGGTAGTTTGATATGAGATTTACATTATGGAAGGATCGTAATAATTTACCATTACGGTGTACCAGTTTCTCCCTGTAAAGGCGCC
>CANCOG010000425.1 GCA_947379685.1 Flavipsychrobacter stenotrophus
CATGACCAGTTGTAGTTTGGCGCTCTTTCGTGCTTGTTGATGCGGCCGAAGTACAACAATGAAATTTCGGTTGCACCCAGTCCCCTTGTTGCAGGAGTAAAGGTAGATACGTTTACATCGTAGCTGATGCCTATACGCATCTTAGACCATTCTATACCTATGTATGGTGCAAGGGCATCATTGTTACGATACCAGCCGCCCATGTACAATACAGTATTGCGCTGGTACTCCATGTCGTGACCCGGATTAAGTATGAAACCAACTGCTGCACCTGCAAGAATTTCGGTAGCGGCTGCCTGACTCTGGTACAATGCGCTGGCATATAATACCACGTTTTCATTCAGATCGAACGAACCGCCGAGATAGCCGGTAGTACGTGCATGGATCTGGTGATTGTCGCCAAGAAATGACTCAACTGGCTGTGTCATGTGGTAGTAAGAAAGACCAGCATAGGCAGTAGCGTGTTCTGAGATCTGACCGGTATACATTAAGCCAACGTTGAAATCGGGATATGTGATATCGGCATTATTGAATGTTTCCTTGGTAGGATACATTACGCCTCCGGTTGATGCACCGAACTGGTCTTCGAATGTGAGCTTAGCAAAATCGAGGTGCTTTTGAACCAGGTATGCCTGTGCGCCCAATGAAATATGCTGCAATTTTTCGCGGCCAAAGCCTTTGTGGTAGGCCAATGATAATGCTGCAGTTGTATTCTGCAAACCGCCGGTTCCAGACTTGTCATACAATACCATAGCACCAATACCCAATGCATCACCGTCGGCCAGTTTGCCTTTCAACAAAGCCATATCGTAAGAAATGGTACCTGTGGTATACGGGGTTGAAGATACTGATGCCCACTGCTGGCGGAAGTTAGCTGCGAAGCGCAAATCATCAGGAACAAGACCCGTAAGTGCAGGGTTCAAGGTAAGGGGTGAGGTGAAATATTGGGTAAAGTGTACGTCCTGCGCGCTGGCAGAAACTGCCATTGTAAGTGCCACACCTAACCCCAGTATTGAATTCTTCATTTTCTTATTTTTAATTTCTAAGGCCAAATCAGAAGCAAATTAAGCTAAATATTCTTTATAGACAAGACAACCTTAAAATTCTTTTAGTTGGGTGTTTTCAAAAATAGTTTCTTATTTGTGATTCTGATAACATTTTGGGCAGGTGGGCGCGCCATAGTCTGCACCGTACGAAGAGGGTTTGGATGTTGACGGGCGTTACAAAGGCCCTGCCTAGACATCCTTTCCTCAGAAAAAGCGGGACAGATTGTTACAATCGGAGGACGAGACGGGCCGAATGTAGCAGTAAATTATGCTTCACAACAGTGGCCCCACCCTATAGGCCAAGACTGGTCAGGGGAAGTCATAAGCAAAGCAGAGCATTAAAAAAACCAGCATTTTGAGGCGCTGGTTTCTAATTAACTATGAGGTAGTGCGATTAATACAATTTTGGACATGACCAGTTGTAGGTCGGAGTTCTTTCGTGTTTGTTGATGCGACCGAAGAAGAGCATTGAAATTTCATATGCTCCCATACCGTTTGTTGCCGGTGCGAAATTAGAGATGTTGAGATCGTAGGTTAGGCCGATCCTCATTTTTGACCATTCTATTGCCACGTAGGGCGAAATCGCATCATTGTTACGATACCAACCGCCGATGTAGAACACGGTGTTACGCTGATACTCTAGATCGTGGCCACCATTCATAATGAAACCGATCGCAGAACCTACCAGTATTTCTGTTGCATTTGCCTGCCTCTGGAAGAGACCGCTCGCATACAGAACAGTTTTTTCATTCAGTTCAAATGCACCGCCCAGGTAGGCAGTAGTGCGTGAATGTATCTGGTGACTATCGCCTAAAAATGATTCAACTGGCTGTGTAAGGTGGTAGTAAGATAAGCCCATGTACGCTGTAGCATGTTCGTTCAGCTTGCCAGTATACATTGCTCCAACGTTGAAATCGGGATAAGAAATGTCAGCGGTGCCGTTCTTGTCGGTAGAGTAAACTACGCCACCAGTTGATGCGCCCAAAATCTCATCTTCAAATGTAAGGGCTGAAAAATCGAGATGTTTTTGCACCATGTATGCCTGAACGCCCACTGAAAAGTGCTGTTGCTTATCGGCACCAAATCCTTTATGGTAGGCAAGCGAAAATGCACCAGTTGTGTTTTGCAACCCGCCGCTTCCTGCCTTATCATATAAGACCAATCCTCCGAGACCTATGGCATCGCCTTCGGCCAGTTTACCTTTGAGAATAGCAATATCAAAGGATGCTGTTCCTGTAATATAAGGGTGTTCGGATGAAACTGATGACCATTGGGCACGATAGTTGGCAGCAAGCCTGATATCGTCGGGCACCAGGCCTGTAAGGGCTGGGTTAAGGGTAAGCGGAGAAGTAAAGTATTGAGAGAAGTGTACGTCCTGAGCAATAGCCGAACCAGCCATTATCAATGCCACACCTAAGCTCATTAATGAGTTTTTCATACGCAACTATTTAATTGCAAAAATTAAATCTTGATTCAAAACAGGGTCAAATATAAGTCGTAAAGCTAAATTACGGAGAAAATATTAATTGAAAACTACTTTTTCATTTCCACTTTTTACCAAACTCTTTAATATAACTACTAATATAGACACCAATTTATGGGTTTTAGTTGGGTCAGGACTGTCTTTTTTTTCCGAAGGCTAAATCGCCAGCATCACCAAGACCCGGAACGATGTAACTTTTCGCTGTTAGTTCATCGTCAATTGCTGCTGCCCAGATGTGCACATCGGGGAAACGGCGGGCAATGGCTTCGATGCCAACGGTACATGCAATTGCCGTAACCACATGAATTTGTGATGGCTGATCATAGTCTATAAGACTGGTCAAGGCCAAAATAAGTGAAGCACCAGTTGCCAGCATTGGGTCAGCAATGATAAGTGGCCTGCCTTCCAGTTCGGGGCTGGTAATGTAGGTCTGGTCAATTTCGAAAGTTTCGTCGTGGTTGTGTTTGCGGTATGCACCTATGAAGGCACTGTCGGCCTTATCGAAATAATTAAGCAAGCCCTGATACAGCGGTAGTCCGGCACGCAAAATGGTAGCCAGCACGGGCTGTGTTTCCAGTACTGCGCAGGTTGCTTCTCCCATTGCTGTTGGGGTATCGACATACTTATAAGATAGGGTTTTACTGATCTCGTAGGCAGTAATCTCCCCTATCCTCTCCAAATTCCTGCGGAAGCGCATACTATCCTGCTGAATACTCACGTCCCTAATTTCACATACCCATTCTGACACCAGGGAGTGTGACAGACTCAGATTAGTTACCATACAGCATTATTTTTCCGAAAAGTAATAGAAAAAAAGGAATTTTTAAGTGCTTTGAGGTGCAAAAAGGCAATTATTTGACGGCGGCACGAACAAACTGGGGAAAACTGAGCGGGAAACGTCGTCCTAGGCCAACAGGGGTACCCTATCAGTTTAATTTTTCTTCAATCAGTTTAAAAACGGCAGTCATATTCTCCCCAAAATTACATATCTTTAAATGCAACCACCCAAACCGGGGACGATGACTAAGTAAAGTCCGCGCTCCCACTTGAAAACAAAAGACAATGACTGAACCTAAAGTACAACCGGAAAACAGAAGTAATTTATTCAATGTATTTGGCGAACGTCTCTATGCTTATCACGAGCTTTCGTTGCGCATGCATGAGCAAGATGATTACCGCACTACGGACATAGATAATGCGCTTACTGAAATGGAGTTTGAAATTCTGCAATATTTCGGGTTACCATTGCATGCCCAAGTATTTGCTGAGTTACTTCAGTTCTTTGGATCGCAGGATCCGATTGATGATGAGGACATTGAATTGCTCCTGGCCCAGTTAAAGGGCCGGGCAGAAAAATATACAAAGGCACAGGCAATGGGCGCTGAAGCGGTATTAAATGAAGGCAGGCAATTGCACGAATCAGCATTTGAGGTACTTCCCTATGTTGATATTGACTTGAGTCTCTATAACATTTTTCTTTATGAAACGCTGCTTTATGCCCGGGACTATGATACGGCCGACATACTCAATGAAATGAATGCTGCGGCATCCGCTCCGGGTGAAATCATTATGGCTATCGCATCGGACGAGTTGTTTTCCGGCAGCTTTGATGAGGCCGCTGAGGCCTCGGGTTTGAGATATTGGAATGACTATGTTGAAAATGCATGGGTGGGCAAACATACGCCGGGCAAGAAAGACCTGCGCTCACTGGACCATGTACGCGAATATGGCAGGCAGGAAGATTTCCCCGAAACCTTATTAACTTCGGGATGCTACATTTCAGCGGTAAAAATGGAAAGTTTTGCCATGCCTGCTGTAGCAGTGGAAATGGCTACCGACTATGAGGAGGACTGGCTTAATATGGTGGTGTACATGCCTTTCATAGATTTTTTGGCATTACTTAAGAAAGCAACGAATCAATCGGTTGCTGCAATGCTGCGGGCAATATTTGTTGATCAGGTTGACAATCAAGATTTAGAAAGGAGCGATATTGACATAAGGCAGGCTTATGGTACGTATCTTTTTTGTCCGGATGTGGAAATTGAATTGGTACACACGGAAATAAAATCGGAGGAAGGGCAAGTTACGCACCACAACTATTATGAAACGTTTGACTTCAGTGACTACCTGAGCGAGGCTGACCAGGCTTCCGAGTAACTGCGACAAGGAACGATGACAAAATAAAAAACTGATTGCCCGTTTTGTACGTTAGTATGTAAAAAGCCTATGGCCACGAACATATTTGAAGCGACCCGCAACCCAAGATCGGGAGAAAC
>CANCOG010000426.1 GCA_947379685.1 Flavipsychrobacter stenotrophus
GTGGCTCCGCCGATGGCAGCTGGTGCTGTGTTAACAGCAAGTGTAAGATTTGCTACTGTGGAAACGCCGCAAACTGAAGTTGCTGTGAATGTATATACACCAGCGGAAACGGTGCTGGTAGTAAAGGCTGCAGGCGCAAGTACGGTTGAAGTAAAACCGTTTGGGCCCGCCCAGCGGTAACTGATTGCACCTGTTGCGTGGCCGGTCAACGTTTCTGATGAACCGCTGCAAATTGGGTTTGCTGATGAAGTAATAGATACGCCTGTTGGTGTTGTGCAGGTGTAAGTGATGATCAGCTGGGGGGTACCGGTTACTGTATAAACCCTTGAACCTGCGCTTTCTACCCATGTGGTAGAGATAGTGCCTGTTTTGTGCTGGGCAATAAAGGTATCAGCTGCAGCTGTTGTGGTCATGGTCTTTGTGGTGGCGCGTGTGCCCCATGAGCCTGTATATAATGTATTGGAAGTTACAGCGCCTGAATAAAGAGAGGCTGCACTCAGTGATGAAATATCGCCTACATAACCATAGATACGATCGGTTGGTGTACCTGTGCCGGAAATACTGTACACAAATACCAGCTTTACGCTGGTGATGGTAGCTGCGGCAGGAATACCTGCTGCTGTCATGTTAAACACGGCATAACCGCGGTTAGCGGCATTAGATACGGTCATTGAACCGCTTGTCTTGGTCGTTGTCGTTGTGTAGCCTGTAGATGAGGCATTTACCGTTACTGTTGTAGCGAAACCAGAGAAGGCCAGCAAGGTAAGAACGAGTGTGAAGAGAGATGATTTCATAACTAAAATTTTAAGAGAGTTGAGAGAAAAGAGAGTATTTATTTTTTATTTGTTTTTCGTTTGTTAACGTGTTGTTTTGGGTAAAGTTCCGGTGTTCTGTCAGTTTGAAAATCTACTGTTTTTGGTTGATTATTGAGATACTAAAGAGAGTTTGTATTGAGATTCTGTTATTTAGCTTTTGTTTTGTTATTCGCTTGTTAATGATACAAAGTTAAGTGGTGTTTTTTTATCTACCAAATTTTCACTTCATTTTCTTCAAATAATTTTTTTTATAATTTTGTTGTTTAATTGTTAATGGAGTTTTGCAAACCCCGCTTTAATCCCCCCGATTTGATGATGCAAACATACAACCTCATCCTGCCCGCTCCCAAAAAAACTTCACAAACGGTCGGAAAACTTCACGAACGGTAGGTTTTTATGTAAAATCATTAACAAATGGGGGATTTTCCTTTGAAAGACCGTGTTGGGAAAGTACATGCGACACCAACGGCATCGGTGTGCTGAAATGGGGTTATTCTATAAATGTGTGATGCCGATGGCATCATGACATAGGCAAAGATCCTTTTCGATTAACAGAAGTCGGCGGGTTACAAACACCGTGGCGTCGGTGTTACAAAAATAGACGGGCGTTGCATAAGCTCAGCCTTGGGATTCGAGTTATAAACCCGAACGAGGGGTAGACATCTCCCCACCCTTCCTATTATATATGGTGCATTTAAAAAAAGCTGCACTCCTTCAAACTTGCAAATGTTGACGAAATAGGGTCGGCGATTTATTTCTCAAACTCTAACGAATTGTCATCTCGCAGTAAAAGAGTTCATATCGACAAAAAATTAGCGCTTTTTAACAAAAATTTTTTTTTCTCAGTGAAGTACCATAGTTTTAAGAAATATTTATTACTCAAAATACATTTATGAAACGAAATTTACTTTTAATAGGCCTTCTGGCAGCTGTTACAGGCGTGCCTATGGCAAGAGGTCAGAGTATATGGCCAAGCACACTAAATGCAACTGGTGGTTACGCGTATATTTCCGGCAACGAATATGAATGGTCTGTAGGCGAGATCGCATTGGTAAGCACCTATACTACTTCTTCAATTATTGTCACCCAGGGTTTACTTCAAACCAATCTGGGTACACCCGTAAATGGTAATGCAGTAATATCTCCTTCTTTTGGGAACCAGCTTCAGGTTTTCCCGAATCCGGCTAGTTCAATATTAAATGTACAATTCAACTCGACTAATGAAGGTGCATTGGAACTGAAACTAATGGATATGGCAGGACGGGTTATTCAGACCCAGAAGTCAGACGTAAAGCAGGGATTGAATGCACACAAACTTGACATTAATACGCTTTCGGCAGCCACTTATATGCTACAGGTTATTTACAAATCAACCGATGCAAAAGAGGAATTCATGTCGTATAAAATCCAAAAACTCCAATAAAATAATTAACTAAAATAAGACACACGAACGTTGTTATGAAAAAAACAATACTATTATTCTCTTTTTTGGCGGTAACCGGACTTGCAGCACGCGCGCAGGCACCGCAAAAATTTAATTATCAGGGTGTAGCCCGCAATTCCGCAGGTACTCCGCTCTCCCTATCTACCCTCAGCATGCGCATTAGCATACATGATGATTCTGCTTCAGGACCGATAGTATATCAGGAAAGGCACTCTGTATTGACCAACCAGTTTGGTTTATATAATGTAGCAGTCGGCGGCGGATCAGTATTGAGCGGATCTTTCGCAGCTATTCCATGGGCTACCGGCGACAAATTCATTCAAATTGAAATTGACCCATCGGCCGGCACTTCTTATCACAATGTAGGAACCAGCCAATTATTAAGTGTTCCTTTTGCGCTTAACGGACCAAGCGGACCTGCAGGACCAGCAGGACCAGCGGGACCAACAGGACCAGCAGGAGCTACCGGTGCAACAGGACCAACGGGACCTGCCGGAGCAACAGGGGCTACAGGAGCAACGGGACCAACAGGGCCAATGGGACCTGCCGGAGCAACTGGGGCAACGGGAGCCACAGGCGCAACGGGAGCCACAGGGGCAACCGGTGCTACTGGTGCCACAGGTGCAACAGGAGCTGCCGGAACTGCTGACAACTGGGGATCGGATGTTGTACATACAGATGCAACTATGACTGGCAATGGCACAACCGGGTCTCCACTTTCTATGGCGCAACATGGCGCTACCACGGGCCAAGTGTTAACCTGGAATGGTAGTGCATGGCTTCCAGCGGCACCGGGATCGGGCGCTGACAACTGGGGCTCCCAAAGTGCTGTAACCACAAGCCGCCTGACTGGAAATGGTGTAACTGGTACTCCTTTGGACCTGAATACATCGGGCGTTACAGCAAATACTTATGGAACTGCTACTACGTACCCGGTAATAACGGTTGACGCTTACGGCAGGATTACTGCAGCTTCTACAAATACAATACCAACACCATCTATTACACTTGCGGGTGACGTTACCGGACCTACTGGTAGCAATACAGTTGTAAAATTACAAGGTACTGCAGTGAGTGCTACTGCACCTACCACAGGACAGGTATTGCAATATACAGGCTCTGCATGGACACCAACAACATTGGGCAGCGGATCGGGCACGGTAACATCGGTTGCTACTGGTGCCGGCCTTACTGGCGGACCAATTACAAGTACTGGTACTATCAGTCTGGCACCAGGTACAGCTGCAGGCCAGGTTTGGACATGGAGTGGATCTACATGGGCATTAGCTGTTCCAGGTGGTTCTTTTTCAGGAACAGCAAGGTACCTGCCAATTTATGCTACGGCAACAACTTTAGGCACTTCAAGTGTTTTTGAAACTACTGGTAACCTGGTAGGCATAGGTACAACGACTCCTAATGCAAAGTTGCAGGTTAACCCACCCACTACTCAAAAAAATGGCATTTTTTCTAATGCAACTTCAACAGCTGCATCTGACTCAGGAGTAGTAAGGGGTGAATATAATGGTACAGATTACAGTAATAATAGTATTGGAGTGTACGGCCGTTCGTACTTAAACCTTACCGGGCCATTGGGTGTGGGTACTCAAGGCGTCGGTGGATTGATGGGTGCTTTTAATGTGGCCATTTTCCCATATACCGCGGCTGCTACAGGAACAGCAACATTTGGTTCGCGCAACCGATCTGCTTCAAATGCAGACAGGTCCTTTGGAAGCTACAATGAATCATATGGCCTTGGAGGCACTTCTAATATTAGTTATGGTGTGTTCGCGGATGCCGCTGATGGAGCAATTGTAAACGTTGGTATGCTAGGCAATGCCAGTACGCCAGCAACAGGTGACAACTATGGTGTCTATGGTTTTGCTGACAGCGCTGCTGCCGGCACAGGCACTAACTATGGTGTATATGGCGATGTAGGTACTGGAACATCGAGTACTAACTATGCAGGATTCTTTATGGGCAATGTAAGTATTGTTGGCTCCATAGCCAAATCAAGCGGTACCTTTAAAATTGACCACCCACTTGATCCGGAAAATAAATACCTGGTACACAGCTTCGTTGAAAGCCCTGACATGATGAACATCTATAACGGAAATATCACGACAGATGCAAGTGGCATTGCAACAGTAACTATGCCTGATTATTTCGATGCGTTGAATAAAGATTTCCGTTATCAGTTAACTGTAATTGGAACATTTGCGCAAGCAATTGTATCGAAAGAAGTTTCCGGCAACAGTTTCGAAATCAAAACTAATGTACCTAACGTAAAGGTTAGCTGGCAGGTTACCGGTGTGAGGAAAGACGTTTATGCTAATGCGCATCGTGTAGTACCTGAACTGGATAAGGAATCAAACAACAAGGGAAAATATCTTAATGCCAAAGAGTTTGGCAAATCAATGGATCTACAAATTGGTGTAAAACCAGGTATCCATACTCCTGTTCGCGATCGTTCGACTAAGACCAGCCCTGACAAGTTGCCAGGAACAAATAAATAAATTTAAGCAAACTGTATTCTGTTAAAACGCC
>CANCOG010000427.1 GCA_947379685.1 Flavipsychrobacter stenotrophus
GAGCTGACTGGCAGCAAGGGTGATGCAACCATCATGGTTTCCGATGTTAGCGGTAAAGTGATCGTTACAAAAACTACCTCTGAAAAATCACTGGATATTGACCTGAGCAATGTACCAGCCGGAATTTACCTGGTAAGGGTAAACATGGACGGTAAAGTGTTCAACGAAAAGGTTATGGTTCAGTAATTGTTTTTAGAAATGCATAATTGGGCGCCTCTGCAATTTGCAGGGGCGCCTTTTTTGTAGGGTCGGTGGCAGTCTCCCAAAGGAGTACACCGTGAGCTACTCTCTATCAATAACTATTTAATAACAGATGTCTGTATAGGTTACCTGACATTTTCGCATTAATATTACCCACCGATTGTTTATAATGTAATGTTAATTGATGTCTGATTATAATTTTGGCCAACTCTGGAAAGAGGTGCGCAAAGTTATTTTCTGACGATCATAGTAGTTATTGGGCTATTAAACAGAAACATCCATTGTTTACTTTTCAAGCAATGGAATTTGCGGGTCAAACCCTGATTGTAACCCCCCTTTTGCTGAAGAGGTTCAATCTCGTTTAGATCAGCTCAATTAGTTAGTCAATAATGAGGTTTTGACCAGCATACCAATAAAATGAAAACAAAAACTAACGAATAAAATTAACTGTGAAAATTTCCTTGCAAAACCAGTGTCATATGAAAATAAAATATTTCTTATTTATCGGACTTTTAGTAGCTACAATGGCGCCGTTCGCTCTATTGGCTCAAACTGCCCACCCGCTTGCATTTGGAACCAGTTCTTCCGGGGCTGCAGTTGCCAACTGGTATAACGATTATGTAGGTACTGTCTTCCAGATCACATCCCCGTCTTCTATTGCCGGTACAAAATCATTTACCACATCAAACGACGGTAGCGGAAGCTCGGGAGCTTGGGGAGGATTTGCTTCAACGCTCTCCGGCACCTTAAAATATGGACCGTCATCAGACAGTGACGGATGCGCAGCATTCACGTCGGGTTACTTCTCCGGTAAGATAGCTGTCATTTGGCGTGGTACTTGTGAATTTGGGTTCAAGGCATTGCAGGCTCAGAATGCAGGGGCGACAGCGGTAGTGCTCATCAATTACATTCCCGGTGGTCCTGTACCCATGGGAGCAGGCGCTTATGGCAGCTCTGTCACTATTCCTGTTTACATGGTTTCGATGGCCGATGGTATGGATATTGCATACCAGTTAAACACAGGAACGACCGTAACTTTAAATGTACATAACTGGGCCAGTGGCTACAGCAACGACCTTGGTTTTGTGCCACAAGGGGTGAGTACCTCAGCCTATGGGGCAATACCTTTCAGCCAGTTGAGCGCATCATCTCATCCTCAGGCATATCAAAATAAAAATGGTGCCTTTGTGGCCAACTATGGCAGCCATACGGCAACCCACGTGAAGCTTACGTCAAAACTAAATTTTACACCAACAGGTAGTTCAACGGCCAGCCAGATATACGCAGATTCAGTAAGCCTTTCAGGCAGTTTCCCACAAACTGATTCCATTTGGGCGCTTTATGGTTCTGCTTATAATATTCCTTCAGTTTCCGGTACGGGCAAATTTGATCTTAACTATAAAATTTCCTCTGATTCTACCGACGGTTTTACCGGTGACAATGCACTTACTTATTCTTTCTATGCAACGGATAGCATTTTTTCAAAAGGCAGGTACGATCTGGTGAATAATAAACCAGTAACTACTACTTACCTGGGCCCTGCGTCTTCTACCAATTACATATGGGGGGTGCCCTATTATATTGCCAACAGCGGATATGCCATCAGGAACGTACAGTTTTCCGTAACCAGTTCCTCCGCAGGTTTTTTATTGCCAGGGGGCGACCAGGTTGCCATACGCGTGTACAAGTGGGTAGATGCTGCAACAGGCCCTTATCACGACAGCCTGATGCAGAATTCTGAACTGCAACTGGTAGGTACTGGGTTCAAAATATTTGACGGCTCCACCGATTCAGTTCGAGAGACATTTACTGTACCTATCGGTGACTATACCGGTGCACCCGCAACTGTTTACCTGGATGCATCCAGCTGGTACGTTATTGCAGCTGAGCTCCCTTCCGGCTATTTCCTTGGCTGCGATGGTGGTATCAGTGGTTTACCGCGCACTTATGGCCGTGAACACTTCGATAACTATTTTGACGCTTACAACCCAGTTTATATTGGAAGTCGCACGGACCAGATTGCCAACCCGACTGCCGCATTTAGTCCCATCTCATTTGGGTCAATCGCATCAAAAGCCGTTGATTCGGTTGTTTATTCTTCTCAAAAAGGGCTTATACCGGCTTTACCGTTTACAGTTTTTGCCGCAACTCCTCCGGTTACAGGTACCTGGCGCCCACTCACCAACACCGCTCCGCACAGCAATGCCGGTGTTATGCTCCTCCTTACTGATGGTACAGTGCTGGCTAAAACTACGGCCGGTGGCAGCGACGGAATAGGCAATACCTGGGATAAACTCACCCCCGATAGTCACGGAAGCTACCTAAACGGGACCTGGAGCACAATTGCACCGATGCGCGATACCCGCCTTTATTTCTCGTCACAGGTAATGCCTGACGGACGGGTTTATGTAGCAGGAGGTGAATACGGAACAGGTAAGCCATTTGGAGAAATGTATAATCCGCTTACCAATATCTGGACTCCAAACGGTACATTGCCGGCCGGCGATACTATACTGGATGCAAATTCAGAATTGTTGCCTGACGGACGCATATTGCAAGCTGTTGTTGTCAGCTCCGGTTATCGTGAAAACTATATCTACAATCCGTCAACAAACGCATATACGGCCGGCCCTAGTTCCTATGGCAGCCACGATGAAGCAGCATGGGTAAAACTCCCTGATAACAGTATCCTTTACGTGGACATTGGTTCTACAAGTACTGAAAGATATATTCCTTCAACCAATACATGGATTCATGATTCGGCAGCACCTGTAATGCTGTATGACCCTTATGGATACGAAGCGGGTGCGGGCTTCCTTTTGCCCGACGGCAGGGTATTTTTCCTCGGCTCTTCGGGGCACACGGCATATTACACACCAACAGGTACAACCAGCCCTGGCTCATGGGCAGCAGGCCCGGATATACCTTCGGGCAGGGGTACACCCGATGCAGCGGCCGCAATGATGGTAAATGGTAAGATTCTCTGCGCAGTTTCACCAATTCCAACCGCAGCAAATCACTTTCCGTCGCCAACTGCGTTCTACGAATTCGACTACACTACCAATACATTTACACTAACTGGCGCGCCTGGTGGAGGCGATTCCTTAAGCCAAAGCTGCTATATCACAAATATGCTAGACCTGCCAGATGGCACAGTACTTTTTGCCAACCAGCAGAGTAACCAGTATTTCCAATATGTTCCAACCGGCTCACCACTTGCATCAGGGAAACCAACAATTAGTACAATTGGTTCTACCAGCTGCGATAACTATTCTATCACCGGAACACTGTTCAACGGTATATCGGAAGGGGCAGCCTACGGCGACGACTGGCAGATGTCATCTAACTATCCCATTGTAAGGATCACCTCGGGTTCAAATATTTTTTATGCCCGTACATCCAATTGGAACAGGCTTGGCGCTGTGAGGACCGGATCACTACCTGATACAGCCCAATTCAGCTTACCTCCGGGTATTGCCGCCGGTACTTATACGCTGGAAGTTATAGCTAACGGGATTGCATCTGACCCAACAACTTTTTCTACTGCAGGAACCATTGCTCCCATTACTGGTACAACTTCGATTTCCACCGGTGGCACTTCAATCCTTTCGGATGCGACAGCGGGTGGTACATGGAGCACGAGCGATGCGTCTATTGCCACAGTTGACTCCGCAGGCGTTGTAACAGGCGTTTCAAGCGGGTCAGCAGTTATCAGTTACACCGCTATGCTCAGCTGCGGATCTTCCACGGCTACAACATTTGTACATATTTCCGGGGCTTCCGGAGGGTATTGTACGCCAGTCTACTCCTTCGCATCGGACGCATGTAGTCTGTACGGTGTGAATATCAGCAATTTCATTATTCCCGGCGAATCATCTATTTTACATGATAGCTCTTCCTGCTCGGGTTCTGGCTATGAAGACCTGACATCTCTTTCAGTAATCCTTTTCCTTGGAGGTAGTTATACCACATCTATTGCAGCATATGGCTCCAACCCAATGGATGCCCAGGTGTGGATAGATTTTAATAATAACGGCACATTCGAATCAAGTGAAGGTGTAGGTGGTATAAACAATTATACCCTTACCGGATCATTTACAATAGCTATTCCTTCAGGGGCAGCTGTTGGCTCACACAGGATGAGGCTGGTCACAAGTTACGATGGCTCGGGACATTATTACCCTTCCATGGACCCATGTACGAGCGGCTATGATTATGGTGATGCCCGAGACTACATGGTCAGTGTGTCAGCGCCAACCTACTGCACACCAGGCACAGCGAATGGTTGTACCTATCAGGATCAGTACCGGTCATTTACAACAACTGGCGGTGCCGCAAATATCAATCATACTCCCGGCGCCGCGTGCGTTTGGGGCACTGGAGGCTTTACTTACTTTACAGGTTCCGGTTTAAGCTGCCAGGCCAGTCAGGGTAGTACCGTTAACTTTGCAATTGCCAATAATGTGGGCTTCCCAGAATATTATGCGATGTGGGTCGACTGGAACCAGAACCTTGTGTTCGATTCAGGCGAGCAGGTTTACGGCACTTCGCATCTCGATTCGAACATGACAGGAACAGGCAGTATTGTGGTGCCAGCAAC
>CANCOG010000428.1 GCA_947379685.1 Flavipsychrobacter stenotrophus
AGGAAAAAACAAGGTTGCTGAATGAGGCTGTAGCCAATAACTGGGTGCTGTTCTTCGAGCATGACCCGGTGAACGAATGCTGCAACCTGGTTCAAACGGAAAAAGGGGTTAGGGTAAAGGAAACGTTTTTGCTTAGTGAAATGGCTGAATTAAAAAGTAAAAAGTAAAAAGGGTGGGATGTACTCAGTTGATAGTCATTTTGGGCTTGTATTCCGGGTAGTTTAGTGCTTTGCTTTCAATATTTTTTGTGTGCCGTGCTCTGGGAGTGCGGCATACTTGTTTTGGGGTTTTGATGGTTTTGAAATTTTCAGGCCCGGTTTCACCCCATGCAATTATCATAGCTGACATTAGTGCTATCAGGCCCCTACATGGCAATATCATTAGCTGAATTTCTTTTGTCACTGCTCGGGTGTAGTTCAACGCCTCCGGCATTGGTGTTATACAATTAAAAACCGCCGGTTTCACCGACGGCTATTATTGTTGAAGCCCTTCGGGCTTCGTTATGTTAATGGCATTGTCCCTGCATGTCGCAATAATTGGAAATTGGCGATTGATGACTTCACTATCGCTGAGAAGTCATTGTGATGAATTTTATGCCTCCAATGAAATAAATAAGATTTCGGTCGTCAATATAACATGCGGGCGCAAATCACTAATTTTGCCCATGGCCTGAAAGTCGCAGGTAATGACTTACGACTTTTGACTTTCAACTTACGACTCAACGATGTTTTCAATAATCATACCTACCTGGAATAACCTGCCGTTTGCGCGGCTTTGCGTGGAAAGTATCCGCAAGAATTCCGTTTACAAGCACCAGGTGGTATTACACATCAATGATGGCAGTGACGGCACTCTGGAGTGGGCAAAGAAGGAAAAGTTAGATTATACACATACGCCGGATAATGCGGGTATCTGTATTGCCGTGAATATGGCCGGGGGTATTTGCACACAGGATTACATCGTTTACATGAACGACGACATGTATGTGTGCCCACTTTGGGATAAATACCTGGCCGATGAAATTAATGCGCTGGGAACCGATAATTTTATGTTTTCGGCTACCATGATCGAGCCGGCTGACCATGGCAATCCCTGTGTGCTGGTAAAAAATTATGGCAGCACAATTGAAACTTTCGACGAGCAAAAACTGTTGGCGGAATGCAATACTTTTGAAAAGAAGGATTGGTCGGGAAGTACATGGCCGCCCACTATTGTTCATAAAAAGTACTGGCACATAACTGGTGGATATAGCATAGAGTTAAGTCCGGGCGTGAGCAGTGACGATGATTTTTCTATGAAGATGTGGCAGGCTGGCTGCAGGATATTTAAAGGAATAGGTAAGAGCCGGGTGTATCATTTTCAGTCGAAATCGACACTGAGGGTAAAGAAGAATAATGGCCGGAAACAATTTTTAATGAAGTGGGGCATAAACCAGAGTACGTTCAATAAGTATTTTACGCGGCGGTCGGAAATATATACCGGGCCACAACAGGAGCCACCGGAAAGTATTATGAAACGGGAACGGTTCAGGGCGTGGCTGAAACGGAAAATAGTTTAACGTTACTGGAGGATTAACCAAATACGGCACAGAAGTATTGGCAGAGGACGCAAAGATCTTCAGTGAGTTATTTTAAGGACACGGAGTTGAGATTTGAAACGAAAATGAGTTTAGCCATTAGGGCCCCGGGGATTTCAAGATTATTTTGTTCAATTAATTAACATACTACAGGATGAATAGTTTTACGGAAACACAAAGGTTTAGACAATGGTGGTTATGGGCCATATTGGCCGGGACGCTGATCGTTCCTCTAGGGATGGTGTGGCGCGATATTTTCATGCAACATGAATCACATAGCTTTAACGAGATAATATCCGGTGCAGTAGTACCGGTGGCAATAATGGTATTGTTCTGGTCTTTTAAGCTGGATACGCAAATTGACCATTCCGGAATCAGTTACCGGTTCTTTCCTGTCCAGTTTAGCATGAAGAAAATTGAATGGTCGGAGGTGAACAAGGTTTACATACGCCAATACAGCCCGCTTGCTGAATATGGCGGATGGGGCATCCGCTTCGGTTTCAAGGGCACTGGAACTGCTTACAATATAGCCGGGAATATAGGCTTGCAGTTGGAGTTGAAGAAGAAGGGCAAGAAGATCCTTTTCGGGACACAAGACAGGGACCAGATGCAGCAGGTACTGAACCAGCTGTCGAAAGAAAAGGTGATTACAGCGGATATGCTGAAGCCGTAGGGATGGATGGTGACGGACGTTACAGGGCGATTCATGTGCCCATACGGGCATCCCTAAAGGGCCTACCGTTAGGACACATCTTTGGGATGATACACAATTGGCTGTAGGAATGAATAATTTTATGTCAACAAATGTAACCGTCTGAAAACATGTTATTTATTGCCTCTCCTGCCCTGCTTCTCCTCTACTTTTTTTGTGCTGCCGCAAAAAAAGTAGCAAAAAAAGCGGCACTTTGGCGAACAGCTCCGCACGCCAAAGGAGCTAAGCTGCGTGTTGTTGTGGTTTGGCCACCGCACCGGCATGGCTAGGCTTCCGCCCGTGATATCCAAAGCCCATTCAATGTATTATTGCCAAGCTCTTCCAAATATTGCGCAAAAGATGTGTCCTAAAGGGCGAAGGGAGTGCTAATGTCTTCGCTATCGCTCAGGTGTAATCGGAATAGCACTTATAAGTACATGCGGATTATATGCATATATTTGAAATGCCGGCTGTATAAACAGAGATATTGTAATGTTCATATCTCGTGAAAAAAGCAAGGAGAGCGGGCGCAGAGTATTGTTTGCTCAATAATAATACCAAAGCCATTTGCGCCTGAAAATTACAGCTCTTTGAGCATCACTTCATTATCATACCGGTTCAGGAGGGTGAATAAGGGTGCATTGCCTATGATGTGGTAGCCTAGTTTCTTGTAAAATGTTATGGCTCGGTCATTGGATTCCAATACCCAGAGCCATGCGCGGGGTTCTTTTTTTTCTACAATAACCCGCTCTGCTTCTGCCATCAGGCCACTGCCGATACCCATTCGGCAAAACCGCTCGAAAATATACAGCTTGTTGATCTCAGGGGCTACTATATCACCTATCGGGCACTTTTTATTCCATACAATCTCAACCACGCCTACCAGGTTATCCTTGTTTGCAGCAACTATTATGCTGTCGGGTTGGGTACTGATGGTGTTCTCCAGCCTTTCAATCGAAAACATGGGGTTCATAAATGTGACCAGCTCGTCTGACACTCCTTCGGTAGCATAGGTTTGTATATACACTTGCTTGTAAAGGACTGAAAGTTTCTGGAGATCGGCCAACTGGGCAGGGCGATAGACAATGCTGTGTTGCAATTACTAATATTTTTATGGGGTATTAACGAGATATTAGGTAATATATTGTGGCTTAGGCTGTTAGGGCCAGATTGGGGATAAAGGGGCTTAACAGCAGAGTGGCAGGGAGTTAATGCAGAGTAACGCAGAGTAATTTCGCTTTTTTGAGCGCATGACTGAGTGCGCAGAGGGTCGATTGGGATAGTGGGGATAACGGGGACATAACGGCGGAGTGGCACGGAGTTAATGTAGAGTTACGCTTCTAAAATCCCTGCTCAACCTCAGCCCTCCGGCATAGCATACGTGGGTGGTGACTGGCGTTACAAACGCCCTGCCGTGGCATCCTCGTTATAAACGAGGAGGAGAGGGCCTGATGTGGGAAGTGGAAATCTCTTCAACACCGGATTTAGTAATGGGCTTTTGAAAATAGTTGATTTTGGTTATATTTGGTAACGAAATTAGGTCTATGATATCTCCAAGAATGTTTTGCATTGTTTTGTTTTTGGGTGTTGCTACAATTGGCTTCGGGCAGCAGAAAACGAAGGATAAAAAAAATACTGCGACTGCGCACAACAAGGTAAAAACCAAGCTACTGACAAGGGCTATTGACATAAACGACACCAGTGTTGATAAATACAACTATGATTCAAACTTCTATGCAATTCCCTATGTAAATGAGGGAATGCAGATTGAAATGCACTATCAAATCAATGACGTTGAGCATGTCCCCCTGGGGACTGTTTTGTTTCATGCAGCATTTCAACAAAACCGGGTAACTTACAAGACACCACTTACTGCGGACCAGTTGCCGACTGACACGATACTCAAAAAAGATCTGCCGGAAAGGTATGTGTCCGGGATGCCAGATATAACAATTGCGGAAGGCACCAAACCAGGAGTTGTCACGCCAATTGTGCCTCTAAAATTTCACCGACCCAGGAAATTAAACGTAATGATCGACATTACCATGGACAAAGAGACGCACAAGCCTGTAAACAAAATTCTTGCTGTTGGCCCTTATGTCGAAATATATGGCCCTGATGGTGTGTTAAGGGGCAAACAAACTGTTTTCTGGCTGATGTACAGCGATGTCCAACCCATTATTGCCAGTTACGAAAAAACGCACCCCGGCTGCAATGTACTGGCGCAAATAGAGGATATTGAAATGGGAAAGAAAGTGAAAAAGGGGAAGAAATGAGTAGCCCTTATTGCCTCGTTTAACATAGATTTCGAGCAAATACTTTTAGCGCATTTAAACCAAAGTCAACTCTATGATATTTGCCCGATGTTTGCTCTTTGCGCTGGCCTTACCTGTGTCCGTTCCGGGGTTTTACCAACTGCATACAAAAACGGATACCGGTAAGGTAACGCGATTTATGAGGGTGATCAACATAAATGACTCAGAAATAGATAGCGATAACAAGAATTTTC
>CANCOG010000429.1 GCA_947379685.1 Flavipsychrobacter stenotrophus
GGCGGACAGAATTTATATGATCCAGCCAGGGGAAGTTATGTCAGCAGTTCAAACTATCTCGGTTTCGTAGCAGATTACGGAAGAGATGGCTGGACAGTTGGTACACCTCCATATTATGGTGATTTTTATTTACCTGGAAGCCCTCAGGAAGGCTGGACCATCAAGATAGGTAGTAACAGGTACGATGCTTATATCCCCAATTTTCAGGCTCCCGGCACTACCGGATATTCTGGTAATGCAGGTCTGACTGGCACAAGTATTGGATATTCATCAGTAGGCGGGGTTAGCAGAGGCGTTTGGAAGGGTAGTATTGGATCTGTAGAAATAAGGCAGACAACCTCTTTAGATACAAATGCGCTCTATTTTACTACCAATGTGATCATTGTTAATCATGGGGCAACTGCAACACCTAATATATATTATACCAGAACGGTTGATCCTGATAATGAAGAAACCAGGGCTGGTACTGCCGCATTTACTACTATTAACAACATTGTTTATCAATTACCTAATGCAGGTAATAAAGTACTGGTTTCTGCCGTAGGTAACACTTCAGGCTATTCACCCAATGCATATTTAGGTTTGGGTACAAAGGATTGTCGCGCAAAGTGTATGATTTTTGACGCAGGTACAGGTCTCGCACCCAGTGCAGGTGGCGACTCGATGTGGAATCAGCAAACTTCTTTCATATATAATGTTGGTGGTTCCTCTACTGCCGACGTTGGAATAGGACTTGATTTTAATATTGGGTCTATTGCAGCCGGTGATAGCACCACATTGACCTATTGCTACATTCTGAATGCACTGTATATCGATAGCGCGCTTAATGCAACTTTGCCTAACTTCTTTGTAAACAATTCATCGTTCCCGTCCGGCAGTACCATTAATTTGTGTACATATGCCTACGATACGGCTTATGTTTCCATGGGGGCCGGTGGGTTCTACCATTGGCGTTGGTCTCCCGATAGCTTATTGACCAGCGATAGTGCTATTTCAAATAATATCAATATTACTGGCATTACAACACCTTTAACCTATACCGTTACCGGTATAAACGTAGCAGGTGGTTGCGATACAATACATTATACGCTTACACTCAAAAGAGATACGTTTAGTATCGCTTTGGGTAATCCCGATACTACAATTTGCCTTGGCGATAGCGTAGGTACCCGAGTTTCCGGGCCGCCGCTGTTGCATTACCAATGGACTCCGGCAACTGGAGTTTCCAATGATACCATCATGAGCCCGATGATTACTCCGTCGGTAACGACCACGTATACGGTTACGGCTTCGTCCACATCGGGCTGCCCGGCTGTTTCCAAATACTTTACTATTACGGTAAATCATCCGGTACTTGATAGTATTACATTCACTAATCCAACGGTCTGTGGGTATAATGATGGGACTATTACTTTGTATGGCTTGCAAACTGGATTCCTGGATACTGTCCATTATGATTCGGCAACTACACCTCATGCACCGCTGCCTGTAGGCGTTTCATCTTCACTTACAATAACGCTCACTGGTATATACGCCGGTGTATACGACAATTTCTGGGTGAAAGTTGGTCTTTGTCCTACTAACATAAAAGGACCAGCGACCTTGGTTAATCCAGCTCCTCCGGTGGTAACAGTTGATTCCCCTTTGGTGAAAACATGCGTTGGTATTCCTGTGTTGCTGCATTCATATGCTACCCCAACCGGTATTACCTATAATTATTCCTGGTCACCGCCAACCTACCTGAGTGCAGCTAACATTGCAAACCCGGTTGTAAATCCGGCAGTGTCAGGTGATATCATATACACTGTTACCGTCAATCCTGGTGGAAACCCGGCATGTGCTGGCACCGCGACTGTTCGAGTACATACGCTCGATCCATTTACATTGAACAATAACGACACAGTTATATGTATCGGTAATCATGTTCAGGCAAGCATTACTGGTTCCAACGAATTCAGTTATCTATGGTCACCTGCTACAGGAGTTTCGAATACTTCATTGAAGAATCCGACAATTACCCCAGTTGTGTCAAATACTTATCTGGTAACAGCTAGCTATGCACATTGCCCCGATATGGTTCAGGGTTTCCACATTGAAGTAGACACTCCGGCTACTCCAATTACAATCATCGATACCATCTGTTTAGGAATGACTGATTATTTCGATCTTACAGTTCCTGGTTCTGTTGCTGGTGGCAATTATTACCATTATCAGTGGCAGTTGCCTTCATCTGTTGACTTAAACAATGATACTATCCCTAATCCGATATTTACACCAACGACCCTTGGACCTCATAACTATTCTGTCATCATCCATCCTTCCGCTCTTGGTTGTTCTATCACCGATTTCGTGAATATTTGGGTGCTGCCTAGTACTATTACTATTCAGCCTACTGATACGATGGTATGTAAAGGCAAGTCAGTACAAGTCATTGGTTTTGGTGGAAACCCCGTATTTACTTATCAGTGGATCCCAACGGCTGGGATCGCGGTAAGTAACGTTTTCAATGCATTCATTACGCCTGACACCTCAGCATTATATACAGTTACTGCATCGTTCCACAGGTGCCCGGATATCCATGCAACATTGAATTTATCAGTTCAGCCAACACCAACAGTATATATTGGCGGTAACAGGTTGTTCTGTCAGTTCGATACGATTCATATCAGGGCCTCCGTTGAGCCGGCCTGGTATGGTGGCTACACTTATGCATGGACACCGCCTGCAGACCTTGATAATACTACTTCAGCTTCTGTAGTATTCAGCGGCAATGCAAATACAATTTTATATGTGAACGTTACTACTCCGGCGGGTTGTACATCTAATGACTCAGCTCGTATTACCGTGTTCCCAGGAAATTTTGCTTCGTTGACACCTGACAGAAATAGCTTCTGCCCACATACAAGCACCACATTGACACCTACTGGTTCTGCTGGAGTGACTTATCATTGGTATCCATCTGTTTATCTGAGCGACAGTATGGGAAGTGCCCCGGTAATTACACCGGTTACTTCACAGGTATACACCTGTATTGCTACAAGTGCTAACGGCTGTAAGGATACTTTTAATTATTCTGCATTGGTATATCCTTCGGCCGTGATGCTTATGGAGGATTCTGTTACATTGTATCCGGGTGAAAGTTACCATATTCAACCGTCAACTAACTGTACTTCATTCCTTTGGTTCCCTCCTGCTGGTTTAAGTGAGGTCCATATGTCCGACCCGGTTGCAACTCCTCAGATCAGTACAAAATATACTGTTCATGGATACACTGAAAATGGTTGCGATGTGTACGACTCAATCAACGTAATTGTAAGTGATGAGTCTTTACTGGCAATGCCAAATGCATTTACACCAGGTACTGGAGTAAATAATACATTCAAAATTATCCTGAAAGGACAAGCAACATTAAATTATTACAGGGTATTTAACAGGTGGGGAAACATGGTTTTCGAGACAACAAATATCTCTGACGGATGGGATGGTTCATATAAAGGCCAGCAGCAACCATTAGGAGTTTATGTGTACGAAGTCCAGGCAGTTGGTAGTAACGGGCATACATTCACAAAACGTGGGAATGTAACCCTGTTGAGATAATTATTTTTGTTATTTTTAAGTTGTTTATAAATATAGTATTTTAGATTAAAGAATAAATTATTTTTAGTTGCCCCTATCATTTTGCTATCATCATTATTATTTATGTAAATTAGTCATTCAATAACAAGTAAAATAGAGGGTATGAAAAAACGTTTTTCACTGTATTTTGTAATAGGCATGTTATTCCTATGCAAAACCTCCATCGCACAGATAGTTACCGGAAACTTGTTTCTGCAAGGTGCCTATCTCGAAACCGGGATGCAGCGTAATGGTGCGCTGGGTACTTCTGTAAACCAACCATCCGGCTATCATCACCATGGCGGTTCCCCGCCATGTGGTGGGTCAACCGTTCTTGCGTCGGTTTATGATTGGGGTAAAGACGGTTGGACCACTGGTTCACCTGCATACATGGGAGACTATACTCTTCCTGGTAGTCCTTGGGAAGAATGGGCTATTCAGGTTGCAGGTACAATGTGCGCTGCAAGCAGCTCTGCTTGTGGATTTGGTGGTTCGCTCACCGGCAGCCATACATCCTATTCAAACGTTGGTGGCAGGGCTACCGGAATTTGGACTGGAACTACGGCGAGTGGTGCATTGGCCATAAGAAAGGAGCACAGGATCGATACTTTCGGCTCTGCACTCATAATCACCGTTGTTATGACCAATACAACGGCCTCTCCGCTCACGGGTGTATACTATATGCGCACATGTGATCCGGATAATAATCAGACCTGGTCAACTGGCACAGCATCTGGTTCGTTCGGAACCGACAACATGGTTATTTATCAGAACGACTACTACCATAGGGTAATGGTAACCGCTAAAGCTACTGCAACCGGTACAGGTACTGCCGCAGTACTTGGTACACCACCATGCGAGTATAGCCTGGGTACAAAAGATTGCCGTGCCAAGGCATTGATATATACTTCTTGGCCTCTGTCGTGTACAAACCTTGCTACAATTTGGGCAGGTAGTGCAGGTTGTTTGTCTACCTCTTATTATACACCTGGGGTAAATCACTATGGTGATATTGCTATTGGACTGGTATATAATATCGGAACAATAGCTGCATACGACAGCGCGGTTATTTCATATGCATACATTTATAACGGTACAGTAGGTATTGATAGCGCATTCCCTGAGCCACAAATGGTGGTTAACGGTACTGTAATTGA
>CANCOG010000430.1 GCA_947379685.1 Flavipsychrobacter stenotrophus
GGGGCAAGAACCTGGAGCGTTTGGCTAAAGAGATAGAGGACCTGAAGACGACCACAACTGAGCTCAAGCAAATAATTGCTGACACCCAAACCCAGATTGCCGGCTTCAACAAGGAGCTTAACGATAAAGCCATAGAACAGGCAAAGCAGGAAATAAACCGTCTGCAAAACCTGCTGGTGAACCTGAAGAATAAAATTGAGAATTTCGAACACCTGAACCAGGGTAGTGAAAAACGCCTCGACGACCTGCAGGGCCAACTGGAAGATACTCACGACAGTGTACAGGATACCCGCGCCGAATTGGAAAAAATTACCGCTGATTTGCAGGTGCTCCAACAAAACATACAGGCTGCCGACACTGATTTCCGGACGGTTGAGAAGGCATTTAATGAAACTACGGCCCAGTATAACCAGCACAATATTGCCTGTACCCGTCAGCAAAGCAAGCTGGATAGCCTGAAGCAGGAACTGCAATTCAGGAACAACCAACTAACTGACCTGAAGCGCCAGATAAGCAGCAACAGCGAGCAATTGCAGCAAATAAACACCCAACTGGAAGACACAGCAAAACTGCTGAATGTTGGTGACAATGAATTATACGAACTGCTTACCAGGAAGGAAAAGGAAGAACGCGAACTGAACGAAAAGGACCGGACTTACTACACTATGCGTAACAGCATCAATGGCCAGGAAAGCCAGCTGAACCAGAAGCGCAGGGAAAAGGAACATGCAGAGGTCCTGTTGCAGTCTATCAAGGACAAGCTGAGCACCATGAAAATTCAGGTGGCGGGTATGAGCGAGCGCCTGGCTATAGAATTCAAGGTGAAGCTGGATGATATTTTGAATGACCCGCGCACCGGTGACCTTACCATTGAAGAGTTGACCGCAGAAGCAGAGCGCATGAAAAAGCGCCTGGATAATATGGGTGAAGTAAATCCAACAGCCATCGAAGCCTATACAGAAATGAAGGTGCGTCACGACTTTATTGTGGAACAACGTAATGACCTGGTAAACGCAAAAGAATCGTTACTTTCTACAATCGAGGAAGTAGAGAATACAGCTAATTCCAAGTTCCGCGAAACGTTCGACCTGGTAAGGGAGAACTTTGTTACTGTGTTCAAGGCATTGTTCACTGCCGAAGACAATTGTAACCTCAGCCTCACCGACCCCAACAATATGGCTGATAGTGGTATTGAGATATACGCACAGCCCAAGGGCAAGAAGCCAAGTACGCTTACCCAGCTTTCGGGCGGGGAAAAGACACTTACTTCAACTGCCTTCCTGTTTGCGATCTACCTCATAAAGCCGGCGCCATTTTGTATACTGGACGAAGTTGACGCGCCACTGGATGACGCGAACGTAGGTAAATTCACACAGATGATCCGTAAGTTCTCCGACAACTCACAGTTCATTATCGTAACCCATAACAAACAAACCATGGCCGCAGTTGATGTTATATACGGTGTCACCATGCAGGAGCCCGGCGTAAGCAAGCTGGTGCCTGTTGATTTCAGGAGTTTGAATTAGTAGGTGTATTTTGTGAATGCAGTTGTTTTACTTGCCTGCCAAAATTGACTCGAGTCGAATTTATTTTGCCATCCCTTTCACTAGCAAGGCAATAAGTTCATTCGGGTCGCAGGTATAACCAGTTGTGGCTACCTTTTTTCCAACTTTATTAAGCACAACAAAGAACGGTTGGTATTCAATTTTGTAGGTCACTAATTCCAGTTCGGCATTAGCATTGCCTATCGTGGACACCTGTCGGTTAAGGGATTTCGAGAAATGTGCACTGCTTTTTGGTAATGGCTCCCTGTCATCGCACTTCAAGTCAATAAGTACATAGTTCTTTTCGAGTATCGCTCTTAATGAAGCATCGGCCAGTGCAGTTGTCTCCATCTTTCTACTGTTGACGCAGTTTATGCCATTGAAATAAAGAAGGACCGGCCGTTTCATTTTTTGAGCACATTGCATACCTGCTTCGTAGTCGCTAAAGGCGACGGTGTTATAGGCGGTGTTTTTCAGAAGACGAATATCGCAGTACGCGGCAAAGGTGGTCTTTATCGCAGCGAGAGCGTTCATTACTGAATCATTTATGTGTTTTTCTTTTTTTTCTTCAATTGCTTTCCTTATTGAGGTATATTCAATCAAAACGGAGCGGTATGTAGGGCGTTCATACTGTTTATTCATCATTAGTTCTTTTGCTCCATCCAAATCCTCAGAACTATAGCCAAGCTCAAGCAGTGGGTGAGTATCTTTATCCCAATTCTCTGTGGTGGCATATTTATCAAGTACTGCAACTAATGCAAGAGCGTTTTGCTTCATCGACAGATACTCTGGCATCTTTAGCATGAATTCTACTTTCTTAAAATAGTCGCCGTATGTTGATATGGCATCTGGGCCTATCAGAAAAGGAGCCATAATAGTTGGATTACTCATAAAGGCAACATCGAAACTATCCAGTCCGCAATATCGGAAGTTCGGCAGCTCTGCCAAGGTGGCTTCTATACTTTCGAAACTTATTTTTCGGTTTAGCAATTTCTCACATTCAAGGCTTTTCTGCGCATACAATAAAGATGGTATTAAGCAACAAACTAACAAAGATATAAAGTAGCGGCTCATTTTATATAGATAAGTGTTGAATGTAGTCTTCCAAATTTAAATAGAAATTTGCATAGGATCCTATTTATTTCATAGCCGATAACATCAAAACAAAAACTGGTTACCCGCTGTCGTAGTTCACCTTTTAAAGAGCAGAGAGACAGAATTCGAATTATTTTCCCAATTCCCTCGTAAGCTAGCTACGATAAGGTTCTCATGGCTAGCAAATACTGGGCTATCACTTACTTTTTATTTCAGTAATTTTTAGCCGTGCTTTTGTAATTTCACCAATACAATTTTAAGCCGCAACTGAAATGATTACGAATGTATCCATAATTGCAGATATTAAAGGTATAATTTATGATGCGAGGCAGAATGCAATACGGACGGTAGATCATGAGCGTACTTTAATGTATTGGCATATTGGAAAACGCATTTTTGAAGAAGAACAGCAAGAAAAAGACAGGGCGGAGTATGGTAATTATCTTACCAAATTTATTGCAGAACAATTAGAACCAGAGTATGGTAGTGGCTTTTCCAAAAGACAAGTAGAGCTTTTCCGTCAGTTTTTTCGCACATTCCCAATTGCGAATACACTGTATTCGCAATTGAGCTGGAGCCAGTACAAGCTACTTTTAAGACTTGATACTCAAGACAAACGAGAATTTTATATTGCCGAAACAGTAAAGAATAATTGGACTGTCCGCCAGTTAGAGCGACAAATTTACAGTAGTCTTTGGGAACGACTACTTTTAAGCAATGACAAGGAAAGTGTGTTGGCAGTAGCCCGAAATGAAAAGGAGCCAAATGATGCAAAGGAAATTATTAAAGATCCAATGTACCTTGAATTTTTGGGCCTTAAAAGGGAGTCCTCTTATTATGAAAAGGATATGGAGGAAGCCATCATAACACATTTGCACGATTTTCTATTAGAATTAGGCAATGGGTTTGCCTTTATTGCCAGGCAAAAACGACTGCATATTGAGGGAGATGAATTTTTTATAGACCTCGTTTTCTACAACCGGTTATTACAATGTTTCGTTATTGTGGAGATAAAGACCAATAAGCTGACACATCAGGATATTGGGCAGTTACAGATGTATGTAAACTATTATGACCGCTACGAAAAGAAGAGCTTTGAGCAGCCTACGATCGGAATTTTATTATGTGCAGATAAAAATAATGCGGTAGTGAAAATATCCCTTCCCGAAAACAATAAAAGTATAATAGCCAGCGAATACAAATTATACCTGCCTACAGAGCAACAGTGGATCGATGAAGTGAAGAAGGAAATTGAGAAGCACGAGAGAGACTAAACTACGACCAACCTGCATTGTCCTAAAACAAAAAAGGTTACCCACTTTCGTAGATAACCTTGTAAGAGAGTGGGGGAGATGGCTGACCTTAAAATGTTGACTCAGCCTCGCCTTGGTACGAAAATGAATCTCGTGAAAGCTCTGGGCTTTCCTACTTGCTTTCTTTGATAATCTTCAACCCTTTAGTCCACCTTGCCAGTTCGTGGAGCATAGTTTCTGCGGCTTTATGAGATACTTCATTCGGCACAAACGCACCCTGATCATTTATAAACTGAGTGAACATTGGGAAATTAACAGCTTGAGACAACGGCACTATCATCATTGTAGCCAAATCAGCTTTAAGACTGTTTGCTGCCCGTGTTCCGGCAGAGATACCGCCATAACTTACAATGCCGGCAGCTTTATATCCCCATTCGCTTGACAGATATTCGATAGCATTGCGCAAGGGGGCAGGATAGTTGTAGTCATACTCGGCAGTTACAAAAATGAAAGCGTCAGCTTCCTCAATTTTTGCACTCCAATCCTTAGTATGTTGGTGTTCATACTTTTTCATGATCGGGTGGTGCACTTCATTCATCATCGGAAGATTTATCTCTCCAAGATCAAGAATTTCTACGTTAAAGTTTCCTGTATTGATCGCCTTTTCCGCGATCCAAGCTGCGATCATCGGCCCCTTTCTTGATGGACGAACTGTTGACGAAATTATTTTGAGATTATACACAAATGTAAATTTGAATTTAGAATTTGAGACTTTTGATTTACAGGCTGCTAATTAGCATAATTTGCGCAACTTCCCAACTAAAAGAGCAGATTTCTAAAGTGCCATAGAGCCGTAAGAGCCCAGCGCCTAACAAAAACA
>CANCOG010000431.1 GCA_947379685.1 Flavipsychrobacter stenotrophus
GAGCGGGAATGAACGAAAAACAAAAAACTCATCGCCTCCTCAACCACCAGAACCACCCATTATGTTTTGGGGTTTTGCGTTTATTGCTTACGCTATCTTCAGGCCGAATATTAACTCCGTCGACAACATAAATGTTACCTTGTGTATGTTCTGTTGCACCCTCACTCGATTCCCTTTTGTGTTGATATACTCCCGGCTGTAATGCAATCAGGTCTGCAGTTTGAATGCTTACTCTTCCAGATGTCTGATGAATCTGTTCCTGATGAGCAGTTACCAACACTTTTGACTTTTTATAGGTAGAGACGACCGTATCTTTTCCCCCAGGCTTCAAAGAATCAAGCGTAAAATTCAACCATACCTTCTCCTGCTTACCAACCACAACAGCCTTCATATGCCTGGAAACATAGCCACTCTTAAAAACTACCACATCATAGTTCACCGAGTCGAGCGGCTTTATGCAATAATTGCCATCAAAATCTGAAATAGTGCCGGCCGTTATTACACTGTTTTGGAAAACCTGAATAGTTGCATCCATAACAGGCTCCTTCTTAAAATCAACGATGAAGCCATTAATTTGCTGGCCCAAGCCGCACCGAGCAACCAAGAGGAGAGCGACAACTGATAACCATTTGTGTACCATAAGCAGCAATTTTACAGTGAAAATTAATATTTCAACGGTTTAACAGCTTACCACTTTAAAAAACTGTTAGGAAATCACAAAACAGACTGAGTAAACATTAAAAAAATGAATGAACAACAAAACTCATCTCTTCCTCAACCAACGAAACCACCGTTTATGTTTCGCAGACTTGCCGTTATTACTTATGCCTTCTTCGGGAACAACAATGATGCTATCAATAACGTACACGGGGCGTGTTTCTGCGTGCGGCCCATTGCGTGTCTCATCAAGCATTCGATTTCGCTTGTATACTCCGGGTGGCCCTACCAGGTCGGCAGTTTGGCAAACTACGTGCTTTGATTTAACCTCTCCGGGATTAGTGGTTACTATGGCATTTTTCATAAGTGGTGTCTTATACGTTGTGACCATCGTATCTCTTTTCCCTGAAGTCAGCAGATCAAGGGTAAAATTAACCTTTGTCTTCTCCTGCTTACCGACAATAACAGCCATGACATGCCTGGCCACATAGCCCGGGAAGAAAACAAAAACATCATAGTTCCCTGAATCGAGCGGCTTGATTGAATAATTACCATCAAAATCTGAAACAGTACCGCCCTTTATTACACTATTTTGGAAAACCTGAATTGTTGCATTAATAACAGGCTCCTTCCTAATGTCAACGATGGTGCCACTAATTTCCTGGCCAACGCCACAACAAGGAATCAGGAAAAGAGCGGCCACAAATAACCAATTATATATCATAAGCCTTGATTGTACCTTATTAGTGACGATATAATGGTGCATGGAGAAAATTGAAAGCAGGAACAGGGGCAACAACAAACTCAACTTTTAAATAATACTACAAGCAAAAAAGCAATGAAACAACCATGTAAAAAATGCAATTAAACCGTACTGTAACATATTGAAAAACTAAAAAACCCCTGTTCCTGCTGTTATTCAATTACGCTACAATAATAGACGTAGCAACGACCTCGAATCTTGGGTATCGTGAAATAAATATCCCGCTATCAACGAAATGGCATTTCGGCATGGACCTCAAAAACCGTGAATTTTACAACAATCAGGAAGAAGGGTGTAATGTTTATTTTACCACGTCGCGCCAACTTTGCCTAATGAAACTGGTTTCATATCAAACAACAAAAAAATGGAAAAGAACTGTAACAGTAAAATGATAATTAGCTCATTATTGATAGGAGCAGCAACAGGTGCCGTATTGGGAATTTTGTTTGCTCCGGACAAGGGCAGCCGCACGCGCCGCAAAATATCTGGTAAAACTGAAGACATGGTTGATTCAATCGAAGAAAAATTCGAAGATTTCCTTTCTGGGATAAGAAAAGAAGTGGAATCAGTGAAGGATAAGGCAAATGAAATGATAGAAGTCGCCAAGGCAAAGGCAGACAAAATGAAATAGAAAATATAAAAAAAAACAAAAAAACACCAACCATGGAAACCGCAGAACTTACAAAAACCAAATGGACAATAGACCCCTCGCATAGCGAGATAGGTTTCAAAGTTAAACACCTTATTGTTGCGACAGTAAGGGGGAGTTTCAAGGAATTTGAATCCAGTATATATACAACAGGCGATGATTTCATGAGTGTGGAAATTGATGTTACTATAAATGCAGCATCAATAACCACTGGCGATGAAAAAAGGGATGAGCACCTGCGCAGTCCCGATTTTTTCGACACCGCCACACATGGAGAAATCAACTTCATGGGCAATACTTACGAAAAAGACGCTGCCAGTGACCAGTATAAACTAACAGGCGACCTCTCAATGAAGGGGGTAACCAAGAGAATAGCATTGAATGTGGACTTCTGCGGCATTGTAAAGGACCCATGGGGAAACGACAGAGCCGTATTTTCAATAAATGGTAAAATCAACCGGAAAGACTGGGGCCTGACCTGGAACACAACCCTTGATACAGGCGCACTACTTGTTAGCGACGAGGTAGTTATCAGCTGCGAAATACAATTGCTGAAAAGTACTGCCCAATAATAAAAACGAATACAGCCAGGCACTAAACCTGAGTCCCCCAAACTGAAATTTCAGGATGGGGGCTTTGTTTAATAACTCAGGCAGGGCCGGGCACCTGTAAAATATGCAACTTTTTCCTAGTCCTGTGTAATGACCGCGTGAAGCAATTACTTCAAATTTGTATTGCGGAAAACAACTGCGTTAAACTATTCTATCATGAACACAACCGAATTGAAAGGAAACTGGAACGAGACCAAGGGAGTCTTGAAGCAGAAGTATGCGACACTCACAGACGATGACTTGTTGCTGGAAGAAGGTAAGCAAGACGAGCTTGTTGGCCGTCTGCAAGTAAAACTAGGAAAGACAAAAGAGGAGATCCATAAGATCATTACCGTCCTCTAAAATTTTGCAAAAAAAATACAACTGTAATGAAACAATTAAAACACTTGCCGGCACTGTCCATACTGTTTTTCACGATAGTGATGAATAGTTGTGATAGTGCCGACAAGCAGTTTTTGAGTGAGCGCAACGAAAGGGCAGAGACCAGCCGAGTGTCGGTCAGGAATGATCGTATCTATGATGCGGACGCAGCATCATATAGCCGAAAAGAAGAATTTCATTTGAAGGCCAATGATGTTGCCATTGCCAGCTTAAAAGCTGCGCTTAACACAAAGAGCAATATCCCAAAAGCTGCTTACAGTAAACAACTTGACGAGTTGGCCAGCAGAAACAATGAACTGTGCAAACAGATACACAACTGCAACACCGAGGACAAAGAAGCATGGGCACATTTTAAGATGCGTTTTGATTCTGACATCTGTCAGTTATCTGCCGACATTGCAGATCTCTCAACACCTTCAATAAAATAACCCAGATAATCAGGTCTCAAATCACATCCACAATTACCGCTATAATTGAAAAACTGCCGCCCCGACCAAGGGTGGCTGTTTTGTTTTTCCCCTTAATGGGGCACCTATTGCCAAAACGGACATCACATAAAACCGGACACTCCATTTCAAAATTGCTGGCACTATTTTTTTATCGTCCATACCGAAACCAAGTTGAATCGCTGGACCTAGTTCAGCACAAAAAAATAATAAGATGGTATTGCAAATTAAAAACATGGTGAGCCAGCGGTGCAAAATAATGGTGAAGGATGAACTAGGTAAACTGGGCCTGCGCTGCAATGCAATAGAACTTGGCTGGGTAGAAATAGCAGAAGATATGAGCCCGGAACAAAAACAAACTTTCAAAGTTAACTTACTGCGCTCTGGTCTGGAAGTAATAGAAGACCGTAAGGCTATAATTATAGAGCGGATAAAGAGCGTTATCATTGAAATGGTTCATTATTTCGACGAGTTCCCCAATATTAATTACTCTGACTACATCAGCAAAAAGCTCAACCTTGATTATACATACCTTTCCAACCTGTTTTCAGAAGTAAAAGGGATGACAATACAGCAATTCATCATCAACCACAAAATTGAGCGGGTAAAAGAACTATTGAGATATGATGAGATGAACCTCACAGAAATCTCCTATAAACTCAATTACAGCAGCGTTGCACACCTCTCAAATCAATTTAAAAAAGTTACGGGGGAAACTCCAACCGTATTTAAGCAGCACCGGCAACAGCAGTTGTGCAACCTCGAAAACCTGTAAAACATACATTCAAACATCATTGGCATGTAATAACTGCCACATCAATTACTACCAACATTACATTGCAACAATTCCGTTGCAAATAATTTAAGCACCATGACAAATTCAATAGAACCAACGAAAAAATCCGAAGTATCCAATCCAACCCCATTAAACCCGGGAGAAACTGAAAAAAAGTCGCCTGCTGAAAAACCAGGAGAAAACGAACCCAACCACTCCGTTGAGGCAGGAAAGGTTCATGAGAAAGGCGAACATCCTCAGCCCGTTGAACCAGCCACGCAACCTAAAGGCGACGATGCCAAGCAAAATTCAATGCGGAACTAAGACGCTCATAAAAATAATACAAAACAAATCCGATTTATACCGTTAATCAAACTTCAAAAAATGACACAAACAAAGAATTTAGGGATCTGGATGGACCACGCCAGCGCACACTTAATGGAGTTCACTACCGACCCTATTGAAACAAAAACAATTGACTCT
>CANCOG010000432.1 GCA_947379685.1 Flavipsychrobacter stenotrophus
CCTTGGCAAACTCTGCGTAGATGGCAAACGGCTTGCCTCCATGGTGATTTTTGTGCAACATATCCGAAAATTGATTGATGAAAATTTGTTTCCATTTGCAATTTACAATTGTTTTTATAAAAAATCAATCCTCGTCTTCGGTAGCCCCCGTCTTTGAAACATTGAAAAAAAAAATCCAACTCGCCAAAATCAGCCGACCTGCAACAGTGCCCACAGTAGCTAACCATACACCGAATTTTTATTATATTTTTGTTGAGGGGGACTAACGAGAACAGCCACTATTTTGCACCATCACCCCAAACTGCTAATTTTGTTACGGCAAACAACTTATATTAATGGGACTCACGTATACAAATATCACACTTTCCAACCCCCGCAAACCGGAGCTACAGCCATTAGAAATACGCTGCCTGGCCGATACCGGGGCATTGATGATGAGTATTACAGAGACCATGTCGATTCAGTTGCAATTGGTGGAGTTGGAAAAAAGGTCGGTGACAATAGCCGATGGCAGCATCAGGCAAGTGCCGTTTGTGGGGCCTATAAGGATAGATTTTGAGAACCGCTTTTGTTTTACGGGGGCTTTTGTGCTGGGTAATGAGGCGTTGCTGGGCGCAGTACCGATGGAGGAAATGGATCTCATAGTAAATCCTGCAAAGCAACGGGTAACACCCAACCCTGAGCATCCTAACGTACCGCAATATATTATGTATTGACGGGTAACTATTTTCGACAGCTGGGGTTAAGGCGAGACTTAAGGCGAACCGGGTGGGGAGACTACTGAGTACGGATGACCCGACAACTGTAAAATCAAACTCGCCAGGCAGTTCCGATAGGCATCGGAAGACAACCTTGCCCGCCCTAGCTATAGCGACGCCGAACTTTTATTATATTTGTTGTTGGCAGACTACGAAGAACGGGTCGGGTCAAATAAATACGAATAGAATGAGACTCAATGTTGCTTATATTATACTATTATTTGTACTAATTAGTTCCTGTTCGCTTCACCCGGCCGACTCAAAAAAAGCTCGTCAAATTGCTGAGAGTTACTTTCGTTTTTACAACGAAGAGAATGTTGATTCTCTCATGAACATATTTAGCGAAAAAAGGAATGCTCAGCTTGATACAATGAAGTTTATAAGCTATTTAAAATTGGGCATAGAGAAAGCAGGTAAGGTCACAAATTATCAGATGACAAAATATGAATCGAAAGTAACAAACGATTCAAAACAAGATGGCGAAAAATCCCTGATACTTACCTATAAGGTGACACACGCTTCGGGTTTTATAGAGTGTGTAAAATTTTATTTTAACACTAGCGGAGGCTTTAATGGGAAAATAGACGGGTACAAATCTCATAACTGGACAGAAGCAGACGAGGACAAAGACGACTAAACATTACCCTTTACTATGCCCCAACCAACCTTTTTATTTTCATAACCAGCTCAAACGGAGTTACAGGCTTATCCAGGTAAGTTTCTACACCCAATTTATAGCATTCCATTTTAGATCTTTCGTCGCTGCGCGATGAAACAACTATCACAGGCATCTCGCTTTGGGTGGCCTTTACATGCCTAATCAGATCGAAACCCGTAACAAAAGGCATTTCAAGGTCAGTAACCATTAAATCAAAAGTGAATTGCTCCAGAAGCCTTAGTGCCTCTTTACCGTTACTAGCAGGGATGACATTGTACCCCTCCTTACTCAGGAGGCGATCAACAGCAATAATCGCTATTTCATTGTCGTCGACTATTAAGATATCTGCCATAACAATAGAATGGTAAATGATTTGTACGCAATAATACGGCGGAACCTAGAGAGTAACAACAAAATTACAGCCTTGGTTAGGCTTGCTTTGTACTTCAATTGTGCCGCCAAGCGATTCAATCTGGGCCTTTGTAATAAACAACCCAACGCCCTTGCTATCGTAGCCTTCATGAAAGATCTGGTTAAGCTTAAAAATTTTATCGCCATAGCGCTCAAGGTCAATGCCCATGCCATTATCTTTTGCCATGAGTTGCACACGACCGTTATTCATTCTTGTTGCTATTTCTATAACGGGCTGTCCGTCCTTAGTGCGATACTTAATGGCATTACTAATCAGATTATACAAAATACTGTCCAGGTACATTCTCGGGTAACTTACTTCCGGCACTTCAAAATCCGCAACAATTTTAATATTATTTTGGTAGATGATGCCCTGCAACTGTTGTGTAATGCCATTAACCAATTCTTTCACATTGCATGTATCATATTGCACCCCTTTGTCCAGCTTTATGCGGGCAATTTCCACCATCATGTCAAGGTTGGCGAGCAGGGAAAGGCTGCTATCATGTATCATTGTCAACGCTTCTTTATCGGAAAAAATCCCCATATCTTCCGATAGCAATTTAATATTACCAGCCGGGCCACGCAGATTGTGCGCAATTATATGATTGAGTTCTTCAAGCTGGTTTATTTTATTCAACAGGTTTACAGATGCTGTTTCCAACTCTGTATTCTTTCTTTTCAGTTCTTCGGTGATTTCCTTTTTACGGGTGCGATCAACGATATCGCAAACAAAGTAACGGGGCGTGTTGGCTTCATTGTCCCATACCAGGGTAACCGTAATGTTCGCGGTAATTATTTTTCTATCTTTAGAAAGGTATCTTTTTTCGATAGAATAGGAAGGAATTTCCTTTGCGAACAGTTTTTGTATCAACCCGGTATCTAAATCCACATCGTCAGGGAAGGTAATATCCCGGTAGTGCAGTTCCTTTAATTCCTCCTTTGTATATCCGGTAAGTTCACAAACTATATTATTCACTTCCAGCCATTTCCCTCCCGGTGCTATCAACGCCTTTCCAATACCCGAATAATTGAAGGAGTTGGCGAATGTCTCCTTGGCTTGTCTCAGTTCTTCTTCAGCATGCTTATGAACACTAATATCGGCATGGGTTCCTATGAAACGCAACGGAGAGCCATCCTTCTTCCTTTCAACAATTACTCCACGGCTTAATATCCATTTATAAGAACCATCCTTGCAACGGTAACGCAACTCAACAGAATAGATAGGGGCACGTCCTTCTATATAATCTTTCATCCTTTCTTCTGCAACAACCCTATCGTCAGGGTTTACTTTTGATGACCATTCGGCAAATGATGAAATTTCTTTCGTTTCATAGCCAAATAGCTCTTCCCACTTTTTTGAAAAGAAAATTGTTTTGTTCTCCAGATCGGCGTCCCACACACCCTGCGCCGATGCATCAAGTGCCATTTTCCACTTGTCTTCTATTAGTAATTCCTCGTTGCCCCTGCTAATATTTTCTATCACCAGAAAAACGTAATTTTCCTTATCCGGGTGGCATGCCAAGATTCTCAACGAATAGGTCACTACCGCATTCACGTCATTTTTATAAGAAACATACTCCTTGTATATGTTTTTCCCGGTGGCAAAAACCTCATCAACGCCTGTTTTACAGAATGCGATCGTACTGTCGTTACGAATATCAGCTATCTTTTTGCCAAGGTACTGGTGGCGCAACGCAGTAAGAGGAGAGCCTTCCCTGTCCCAGATACGTGTCATGGTCTGATCTCTGGAAACTTCCACCACTCTTTCACCGATTTGCAGCAAAGTGCTAACCATTGAGTCAACTGCCTCATTAATTTCGTAGGTCATAAACGGATGCACCATGAAGATTTAGAATACAAATATAGGTTTATGCCTTCTTTAAAACCTTCTGATCAGGCCAAACCAGGACAATCAAAGTATATTTCAATATAATACATTAAGCTCCGCGCACTGGCCCTGTAAAGCATTAAAAAACATACCGAATGTAAGTCATTTCCCGTCAGGTGACTTACAAAAAGGCAGCGCCACCACTCGTCCAATATTAGAATTTTCTAATCTCGCCGAGTTTATTCAAGATAGTGTTAATTCACCAACTGAAACATCATAAATTGTAGGGCACAGCCCGGCTTGCGTTTGCCTGATTTCATACTTTTGACTCATTATGGTTTGGCATGATAGTTTAGTCAGGCTGGTTGCTATAGGGATCGACAATGTAAACCCTAACGTCATAGATTGCACTTTCCCCATAATTAAACATCAGCCGAAAAGGCTTCCCGGATTCATTGAGCAAATCCAACTGCGGTCCGTCAATCCACTGGAAATAGTATTTTACTTTGTATCTACGCATTTCAGCAAGCAAAGTTTTAGCCTCGGGATGGGTGTTTGAGAGATAGTAATAGGGGTTGCCGGAAAAATAGGCTATCCGCGCTAATCGCTGTGTTTCAATTCCTGTAGTTGATGCGGATGCAAAAGAGCCGGTAATGCCCTTTTTTTTAAGTTGCTCTGCCAGCCTGAACTCATCGCCTCCCTCACCCCAATAAGTGAAGATTCCAGCAATGGGGACAATCACATAGCTGACCGCAAATAACACAAATACCAAGCGCTTGAGCATCTGATTTTTAAGTTTGTGCTCGTAGCCACGAAGCCATGAAGCACCTATGACCATACTGAGCGGGAGCATGTACCAGATGTATCGAGGTTCAAAATTCACCAACAGGAATCCGGCAGGAAATAAAAAGAAGGAAACGACGGCAACATTCAAATTCTTAGTGCCAGCCCCTTCTTTCTTGGAACGATGTAAGAAAAAGAAACCCGCTACCGTCACCAATGGAAAGAAGCAAGAAATCTGCAGCATACTTTTCAGTAACCTCCATACGTTTACACCTGCTCTCAAAACCTGCAAACGCAGCAGGTGCCACGAGCTCCAGAAG